>JAFDEW010000067.1 GCA_019310125.1 Deltaproteobacteria bacterium
ACAAGTTCTGTCATTTTAACATCCCTTTACCTTTAAGGTGCCAAATTGGCACTTTAAAAGTCGATATTCCTCTGAGTCATCAGCGTTCATCCATGCCCGAACTCTTTATTTTAATTAACACCCCAGTACGACACCTCCACGGTGTGGTCCGGCCTGATAAGTGAACCCGTCTCTTCCGAAGACAAGACTATTTCAAAAACTGCGCTTCACCCTTTACAGGAAAGCCTCCATCAGCAAGGGCTTTTTTTATTGCAGACACATCTGTCTTTTCATCGTCAAACCAAACTGTTACACAGTGGTTTTTTGTGTCTGTATTAAAATTTGAAACACCATCGACACCTTTCAGGATAGAACTTACCCTGGCAGCTGTTCCGGGTCAGACACACCCGGGAACAGTCAACTTTACCTTGCTTTCCCCTGCCAACAAAAATTGAGAAGTTGTGAAAACAAATACCGCAGCCAGAATAAGTACGAATACGATTTGTTTCTTTTTCAAAATAAGAGCCCTCCTTGTTATTTGATAAAATAGATTTCATCTCCATTAATTTAATTGCATTCCCTCATGCCCTCTTATCCAAAACATAACTCATCCAAATCTCCAGGGTGTCGAACAATTCCCGGGCCTTGGTCTTATGGATTGGCCGTGAAGCTGAACTTCTGACCACCAATGGCCGCCTCGTACATCAAGCCGCCTTTGATATGGACAAACACGGCCATGCCTTTATGATATCTTGCTTTTGCCTGTGTGTCGGTGTTAGGCCCGGCGCTGGCGCCGGCCGTAGCACCTTCAGTGCCGGCCTTGGCCTGAGCACCGGCTGTTATCGCCACAGCAGATGCCGTCGCGTCAAACTCAAAATTTCCGCCGGTAAATTCGTCATAGGCACGTTTGTCTTTGAAAAAAATTATCTCGCTGAATACCTGCCCGCCCAATTGAAAACCAATGGTGGCCTTGAACAGCTTGGCCTCTCCGGTAACCTTGCCGCCGCGGTATACCTGACCTTTACCGTATGCGCCACCAATGCCAAAGCCGGCTTTACCCACGGTCGGGAAAACTGCATAGCCGTATGCGCTTTTTAAAAAGGGCTGGACGGCTTCGGATTTTTTGAAAATTTCGACGGTGTCAAGGATCTTGTCGGCCTGTGCCGGATTGGACAAGCCCAATGCCACCATGACGGTAATCAACATAATAAAAAAAAATGAGATCGCTTCATCTTTGACACCTCTTTCATCTGTTTTGTTTTCTTTTGTTAACCACCCGGAACATCTTATTCATCTTGCGTGCTTTCGATCTTTCGTGTTTTAATGATTTCATCCATCCCTCACAACTCTCTGAAGAACTTCATGACGGCGTCAATCTCTTCCTGTGACACATAAGGTCCGTGCAGTCTCTGTGTTCCCGAACATTCCGGACATCTCAGCAACATATCCCCATTTCCCAAAAGGGACTCGGCGCCTTCCTCATCTAAGATAACCCTCGAATCCACACCCGTGCTAACCTTGAAGGCATAGGATATTATCCTTTTTAAAAAATCGGATTGCGGTAAGTGGTTCGTTTCTCGGTATTAAAGAAACAATAAAGATCGTTTCTTGCCGGAACTGCCGGGACAGGCCGGCAGATCGTACTGGGGCGGTTAAATTTATCGCGCTGACTCGGGGCGTTCCCGATATTCTCCCCTGATGCTTTATAATTGAATATGGGGAAAAAATCAATAAAATAATTAGGTGATTCAATAGGTTACAAAAATAGTGTGTTAGGGATGGTAAAATGATGTGGTTTTTAAACGGCAAATAACATCCCGAGCCAATGGTGTAGGTTTAGAGACAATACTACGCACATATAGACTTCTCATGGTTAACTTTTTACTGAAATATTAACCATGACGACATGAAATAAGCAGAAAAAGTTATTCTTTTTTATTACTTTGTTCCATGGCAGCAAAATAATTGAAAGCAGCCAGTTTAATCAGATCTTTCGTCAATTTTGGCTGTATACGTTGATACGCCGAGGCATTTACAATCTGCTCGAGGATGTCTCTCGGGTGGCAGCTTCTGAACGGGCGTTTTCCACGAAAATAGTTGCTGATTAAATAATCTATCATCTCATCATGATATTCTATGTTATATTTAGGCGCAACAAACTTCATGATTTGCCGAAATTTTTCTTCTGACGGGTCCTCGAGCTTAACTTTATAAGGTATGCGTCTTAAAAAAGCTTCATCCAACAATTCTTTGGGATCTATATTGGTGCAAAAAATAAGCAGTTCGTCAAAGGGGACTTGAAATTTAATCCCGTTGGATAGCGTCAAAAAATCGATCCGCTTTTCAAGGGGAAGAATCCATCGGTTCAACAAATCAATGGGATTGACCCGCTGACGGCCGAAATCATCCACCACAAAGGTGCCGCAATTTGCTTTCATCTGGAGCGGAGCTTCTGAGATTTTGGTTTGGGGATTATACTTGATTCCCAAGGAATCCAAATCCATTTCTCCACCTACGATCACGGCAGGCCGTTCGATTTTAATCCATCGTCTATCATAGTTAAGCCCTTTTTCATCAGAACTTTTATGCCATTGGGGATCGTAGAATTTCAGCAAATCACCACTGATAAGCAGTGTTTTGGGGATATAAATCGCATCGTTAAAGCACTTGTGGATTCTTTTGGCAATGGATGTTTTGCCGTTTCCCGGTGCACCATACAAGAACACGCCTCTGCCCGAATTGATTGCCGGTCCCAAGGTAAAAAAGATATGGGGTTCCAACACCAAATCATGGAATGCATGTTGTAATTCTTCAAGACCCGGATTTTCTTTTTGAATGGATTGGCTCTGTACACTTTTCAAATATTCTGCGAAAGGAACCGGAGCGGCGCCAATGTAGGCGGAAGATTCTACAGCGACATTTGCTTTTGTTCGTCCTTGCTCTGTCAGCATGTAAGCGAAATCATTGATGCCGGCATCGGATCTGTAGGTCAGAAATAGTTGCTTTTTTAAGTTCGACAAAATCGGTTCGATGATTTTGAAATGAAGGCAGATTTCAACGGCAATTTGTCTGCCGGTCAATACTCCCCGACTCAGGAGGAGTTTAAAAATAAGATCTTCAACAAGCTTCTCGCTGAGTCCGGTTTTATCCAGATTTTCAGGGACAGGAGGATTAAACTTTTGTTTTCTTTGTTTTGACATTTCAAACGAATTGATAATATTCACCATTGAACCGTTTTAAAATTCCATAAAATGAGTTTAAGCTAAAAAAACCTTGCATTATCATTGAAAAAATCTCAAACAAGAGCCTAAATAGCGGGTAAACGCTCATGTAATTGTACACCGATTCCCTTTGAATCTATTCTGACAATTTTTCCGATGATTTTGATAGGGTCTTCAGAAGTTGTGGGAAAAAAAGACATTGAAAGTTCTTGGTTAACAGATAAAAACATTTGAGTTTCAATATATAGTCCGCTATCGCTTATATTTTGGATAAAATCCGTGAATGCGCATTTCTTGCCCAAACAATCTACGTGGATAAAGGTTTTTCTCCTTGGATGTTTTCTTTTTTCCTCCAGCCCTTTTTTGGGCTGCCGTCTTTTTTGAAGTTCTGCCAGGAGTGATCGAGAGTCTGCTTCGCACATACCAAAAATTAATTCCAACAAACAACCCCGGACTTCGGCAATGCTAATTTCTTTTTTGTTATTTTCCATAGTTGCATTTTTTGTTAAGGGAAATTTTCAACCATTAATAAGTGGTTAATTTCCGTCTAACACCATCTAACATAATCATTCTATAAACAAATCCCAGGGCATGAAAACAAATTGTTTTAAATAAGCATGCAAAAAATATGCTAAATCAATTGGCTGCAACACAATATGATTATTTTCAAATAGTTATATAATTGGAAGATAAGACAAACCATGCTGATTGATCGAAAAACCTCTGAAATTGTGGGGTAAATTACATAAATTTTATGAAATTTTTTACATAGTTTTGATGAAATCCAAAGGAAAGAAGGTGATGAATTGAAAGTTACGGCGCTTCTTGTTGATGCGGTCACATCAATCAAACCCTGGCAACACCCCAATCAAATACAAAAACGTGCCGACGACGATAATAACAAGGGTGGCAATTAAATAAGTCAATATAAGTTTTTTTTGTTGTTTTCGCGTGTTCTCGATACTGTCTGTTGCCGATTTTCTCTGTACTTCTATGAACCCTTCTTCTGTATACCCACACCGTATGCAATGGTCGGAGAGCCCATCGTTCGTCTGGCCGCAGTCAGGACACTTCCAAGGTTCAATGGTCATTTCCTCCGTCAGAATGATTTCCCCGGTTTCAAGGAACTCGATTCCAGTTTGAACCATTCCGGAATCGTCTGTATTGGAGTAAACGACCCTGCCTTTAACACTAACAGATTTATCTTTAAGATCCATGCCCAGTAATAGAATATCCTGCCAATTAAAGGCGTCCCTAGTTTCTATAAGAATTCCCCCTTTACTTACGTTTACGGCCTTTCCTTTCCCCTCTTTTATTCGGTTGCCATTATTATCTATACAAACATAAGATATGGGGTCGTTTGTTTTAAATCTCGGATGTTTTCTTCTTTCGTTAACTGTCACGTCTACTCCTTCACATTGAAGGCTTTCATCATGATTATGATCAATTTGTTGTTGTTCTCTCCGGGCCGTTGTATTTTTTATTTTTCATTAAAAACATTTTTGCTTAACATTCACCCGATGGTTCAACATCCATTTGTACGACTATTTAAAAATTCGAAGTTTTTGGGCTGACTTAAATGGAGGTTATGTTCAGGTGTTTTTTTTCATGGTTCCGATGATGTCATGCAAAAATCGTACAAAAATTAAAATGGCTGTTTTAGAAGGGTGATAACGCATAAATTCAATAAGATAGCTTTATTTCGATAATTTTACACACCAAAAGAATTTGACAATTTTGGTCGTAAAATGTGCCATTCTTTGACATGTTATCTATCCTCAGCACTTTCATCTGTCTTTTCAAATCGATCCGCCTGTTGTTGCCGGGCCTTATTGATATCTTTTTTCATCTGGTCCATTCGATCAATGTTTTTCTTTCCGGCCAATTCCTTAACCGTATCATCTATCTGCTCGCGAGTCTCAGTCCCTTCACAGCCCGCAATGGCCAAAAAGGCAAATAAAACAAGAACCAGCGACAAATTTTTGCACGCTTTTACTATCCATGTCATGGCATTCTCCTTTTTTAATCCCTATAAATTTTGATCCTGTTTCAAAAGCCGTGAATCGTTGATGCACATTTCTATAATATCGGTTTTTCTGAAAGGTATAAAACGATTCCGAATCTGATACTCTGTCATGGTCTTCTCATTCCTTGAGTTTTATCTTTAAAAGACCTTCCTCTACCTTAATGTCCTCGACCCCATCAGAAAAAGTCTTCCAGAACCCCTTTTCCGCACCAAATTTTTCAACCAGATCGATATTCTTTATTCCTCCCAGCCACGCATTTGGAATGGGTACACCCATAATCGTAATGCCTTTAAGAATGACGACGGGTTTGCCCTTATTGTACGTAAACGCCATACCGGATCTGAGACGGAGAATTTTACCTCCAAGTATCGGAAAATCTTCATCAACGGGCAGGAGTAATTTTGCACTGATAAGATCGTCGGATAAATCAATGGCCAACTTTTTTGCAAGATCCGTATTCTTTGCCAGTAGTCCGTTGATTTCCCTTTCGGTGAATCCGATCTCCCTTTTAATGCCTTTTTCACTATAAGGTTCCGGTTCCATAGGGGTCTTCGGATCAAACCGGTCTGATTTGGATGAGGTGTTGGGGTCATGGTTCTTATGTGAAGTAACACCACCCCCTGTTGAATCCAAGTTTTCTAATTTTGCAGCCAAAACTTTTTCTTCGGCAGGATTCAGTGTCACCGGCTTGAACTCTGATGGAAAAAAATAGGTTTTAAAAACCAAAACGGTCACCCCTGCGGTAATAATGACGGCAATGACCATTAACCCGAATACCTGCAAACAACCAAATCGCTTTTTGGTTGTTTTTGAAGCAACATTATTATTGTTTTCCTCCATTTTTAGCTCTCCCGTCACCCGACACCTCGTTTAATTTCAATAAGTTAAGTTCCGTCAATAAAATTATAAGAATAAATCCTTGTTATTATCAATAAAAATAAGATGGAGACTTTTCCGGGGCAGGGCAAACGCATTTGAATCCCAATTCAGGGAGAACGCTCCACAACGGCGTATATCTCTTTCCAACCGATTGATATTAAAACAGGGAGGGGGTGCTTCTTGTGGTTCAGTTCTTTGTTTGCTACCCATTTTTCCAAAAGTTTTTCAATTTGTTCTTCCTTCATTATGTATCATTTAAGACAATAATAAATCTATTGGGTAAATCCGAATTATATTAACAAAGGCCTTGATTCTTAACAAAAATATCAGTAATCAGGTTTTTTTTAATACAAATAGGATGTTAATACAAATCAGGGGAAAATTCAAATGGCTAAAATGCCGACCTATGAAGAGTTGGAACAACGGGTTCAGGAGCTTGAAAAACTAGCGGTTGAACGCACAAAAGGGGAGGAAACGGTAACGGACTCTATGGAAGAAAAAGAGCTGCGCAACGCTCACAACAAGCTGGAGCAACGGGTTAAAGAGCGAACCACCGAACTGGTAACGGCCAACCAGGAACTCAGGAAGCAAATACAAGAGCGTAAACGGGCGGAACAAACGTTACAAGAAAGCGAAGAGAACTACAGGCATCTTTTCCAAACCATAACAGATGCGATATTGCTCTTTGACGCACAAACCCGTCAGTTTATAGATGTCAACGACGCTGCAGTAAGTCTCTACGGTTACCGCCGGGAAGAGTTTTTGAAGTTAACGCATCAAGATATTACATCAGAACCGGAAGATTCCGATATCTCCATCCGGCAAACCATAGAGGGAACACTCGCAAGAATTCCGGTTCGGTATCACAAGAAAAAAGATGGTTCCATATTCCCTGTGGAGATATCTACCAGTACGTTCACATTGAGAAACCGAAACGTGCTCTGCGGAGTTATGAGAGACATCACGGAACGGAAGCGCGCGCAGGAGGAGCTGTCGGAGAGGGAGCAGATCATGAAGGCAATCCTCTCCGCTTCTCCGGTAGGGATCTGCTTGGTCCGAAATCGGATAATAGATCAGGCCAACAGGGCCATGGACCGAATCTGGGATTACCAAGAGGGGTCCCTTGTTGGAGAAAGCACCAGAGTGCTTTATTCGGATGACGAGGAGTATCACCGTGTGGGTCAGGAGTTTTACTCCGAAATTAAGGAAAAGGGAATCGGACATTTGGAGACACGGTGGGTGACCAAGGACGGCAGGAAAATTCACTGCTTTCTTCAGGGAAGTCCTCTGGATCCGTCTGATTTGTCCAAAGGGGTTATTATCGCTGCCATGGATATGACCGAGCTCAAGCGGGCCGAAGACCTTGTTTTGAATCTCTCTCAAATGCTGATGCAATCCCAGGAACGCGAGCGGCAGATGATTTCCCATGAGCTGCATGACAGCATTGCCCAAAACCTTTCCACGCTGAAAATCGGCTGTGATCTGATTTTCGACGATCAAGCCGCAATACCTCATGAATTAAAGGTAAAGATGGCAAAATATTCCAACCTTCTCGACCAAACAATTACCGCCGTCCGGAATCTGGCCTATGACTTGCGGCCGCCGGTTTTGGATGAAATCGGTCTTGTGAAAGCTCTTGCCACATATTGTGAAGAGTTTTATGAAAATAGTGGAGTAAAAGTTGATTTTCAATCGGCCGGCATACATAAATTACATCTTGATTCTAATACTGAAATCCATCTTTACCGTTTGGTTCAAGAAGGCCTGAACAATATCCGTAAACATGCCCATGCCACACGGGCAACCATCAAAATGGTGGGAACGTTCCCGAATATCATCCTTCGCATTGAGGACAACGGCAAAGGTTTTGATGTAACGGCGCGGGAACTCAAATTAAATAAAGAGAAGCGCATGGGCCTTCGAAGCATGAAGGAACGGGTCAAATTGCTTCAAGGTCGAATGACCATTCAATCACGCCCCATGAAGGGTACCAAAATCTTGATAACCTATCCTTTTAAGGATAAAAACAGTGAGTAATCTTTGTTGTGTTGTACTTCATAAGCCAAGGGTATAAAACAAGGCCGTTGGTAAACGCTGATCCTTGTCTATTGACAAACCTTGGCTCCGAAGCGTTTTTTTTAGATGTCAGGTGTCAGGTGTCAGGGTTAAAGGGAAAATCAGGGGACCCATAGCAATTATATGGACGTGGAGGATCTTGAGATTTATAAAAAGGTGTGTTGGAAAAGGTGTATTTAGAAATTCGGGGTCGGTACAAAGAATGCATTCGTATGTTGAATGGATTGGAGAAAACATTGGAGCGGAAAGTCCCAAAGATAGAACACCGCTGGAAGTTAGCTGAGGAAACGGCAGTGTATGGCGCAAATGATGAATCGTTCCCTCAGGACTGGCACATTACGACTGAACATGCTTCCTGAACCCTGACACCTGACACCTGAAACCAAATAGATAGCAAACAACAGTCTTGATTTACACCCATAAGCCCAGCAACTGTTAAGTCTGTTCTGAAACAGGTTACCAGCTCCACATTATTGGATCATCATCCAGTGGATCGGTGACCGTTTTTCCGATGTCATTGACAGCCGCCAGATCTTGTTCAGACAGGTGAACGTTTCCGGCGGCGGCATTTTGAACGGCTTGTTCGGCGTTCCGGGCACCGGCGATGGCACATATTCCGGGCCGGGAAATGATCCAGGCCAGGGCCAGTTGCCCCAAAGTAATGGTATTGGCCTTGGCTATGGGACGGAGTTTTTCCAATGCCTTCTGGACCCGCTCATAATTTTCAGGTTGAAACAGTTTGTTTCTAAAGCGGTGGTCCCCTTTGGCAAATGTGTGATCCGGACCAAATTTTCCGGTCAGCAACCCCTGGGCCATGGAAGAATACGCCAGCAATGTGATATTATTTTCAAGACAATACGGCATGGCATCGGTTTCAACCTTGCGCCAAAACAGCGAATACGGGGGCTGGAGACTGTGGATTTTTCCGTATGTTGCAACGTCTTCCAACTGGGATCGGGAAAAATTGGAAACACCCACGGCGCGAATTTTACCCTGTGATTTCAAATCGGTCAAGGCGCGCATGGTTTCTTCCAGGGGAACCTTTTTACTACCAAAGGAACCCGGAGGCCAATGGATCTGATAGAGGTCTATATAAAAGATCCATGACATGCATCCATGACCTGTTGGTATTTCAGATGATTCGAAAATACCTTGGTGGCGATCACGACCTTGTCACGCACATCCTGAAGGGCATTTCCCACGATTTTTTCCGAATGACCGTTACCATATACCTCTGCCGTATCGAATGTCGTGATACCGGCATCATAGGCCGCTTTTATGGCCTGTGTCGATTCAGTATCATCGATGCCCACCCACATGTCCTTGCCGGCCTGCCATGTTCCCATAATGATCGAGGATATTTTAATCCCGGAAGTGCCAAGCATACGATATTCCATAATTACCTCCGCTAAAGAGTTCGGGGATCTCCGGTTAAATTCGCCCCGCTTACATCTTTTGTTCTATATTTTACCGGAGTCTGAGAAACCATCTCAACCGGCATTCGGTCGATTCACCAAAAAAATGCCCATCCCCACCAAAACCAGCGCCAGTACGAGACTGCCCGTAATCGGCTCGTTCAGGAGCACACCGCCGGCAATCACGCCAAAAAGCGGCGTGAGGAAGGTGAACGATGCCAGGCGCGACGGGGGATAGTGGCGGATGAGCCAAAACCAGGCCAGGTATGTGATGAACGCCACCCAAACCGTCTGGTACACAAGGCTGCCGGCGATCAGGGGAGTCATCAGAACAATACCGGGCTCATTTTTTACCAAAGATCCAAGGGGCAAAACCACCGAAGAAACCGCAAGCTGGTACAGCAGGGTTTTGCTGGGCTTGATCCCGGCAAGGGGACTGGCCTTGATGAGAACCGTGGTCGCCCCCCACAATACCGCGGCCACCGCCAGCATACCGTCACCCATGAGCATTCGATGGGTGGGGTAACTCAGCGACTCTCTGAACACCACGACAATCCCCACAAAGGCGCAGCACAACCCCACCACTTGAATCATCCGAAGATGTTCGCCGGGGATAAAGAGCTGGGCCCCCAGCGCCACAACAAACGGCGACATATACAAAAAGATGACCGCTCGGGACGCATGGGTATAATCCAGCCCCCAGTAAATCAGAATGAACTCCGCGGAAAAGAGAAGACCTGCCGCAATGCCCCACCACAGGGTGCCGTCTCTTTCCATTATGGTTTCCCGGCGCACCGCCATCCAGATCCAGACAAACGCCGTTGCGCCCACGGACCGGATACCGGCTTGAAACAGCGGTGAAATGCCGCGATTGGCCACCTTGATGGCCACTTGTTGCAGCCCCCAACTCACACACAGTACCAGCAAAATCGCCATGGCGGTCAGGTCTAACACCTGATTTTCTTTTGTACGGATATAAGGAACGCTCATGAAGCCTTAGAACCCGTGACCTCTGACCATTGGGCCATGAGATCATCCCGGGTAATGATCGCGGTGACCGCCCTCCTGGCGGTCAACCAGGATCACGGCCTTTACCACTTCCAGTCCCTCGGACCGGGCCCGTTCTATGGCCTGGATCGTGGACCCTCCGGTTGTAACCACATCATCGATAATCACGACCCGCTGTCCGGGGGTCATATCTCCTTCGATCCACCGCACAATACCATGATCTTTTTGGGTCTTGCGAATGGAAAAGGCATTCATGGGGGTTGCTTTTAATTCCGAGACAAAGGCGGTGGCCATAGCCATGGGATCGGCACCGAATGTCAGTCCCCCGATCCCGTCGGGTTTCAGATCTTTGATGGCATCGAACACCAGATGGCCCACCAGAAACATACCCCGGGGGCTCATTGTGGTGGGCTTGCAATTCACATAAAAATGGCTCGTTTTGCCGGATACCAGTTTAAAGCTAGGTTCCGGACTGTATTTAAAAGATTTTTCACATAAGATTCGGATAAGCTCTTGTTTCATCGTAACCGCGCTCCGTGACATAGGGTTGTTTTTACATTGAGAGCCTGGTCCGTTGGACCAGGATTTTTATCTGGCCATGAGATGCCTTACTGCTTCCTCCAGACCGTCCAGGGAAAGCTCGAACATGGGAAAAATCTGACGGATGGTCTTAATGGTGGGGGTGTAGTCCCACAGTTTCGAAGAGGCCGGATTCAGCCACACACTATGGGGAAAGGTCTGAGCCAGAAATTTAAGCTGCTCGAGGCTGGGTTTTCCGCTCCGTTCCTCTACATGTATGGATCCGTCGGCGGCCATGAGTTCATAGGGGGCCATGCTTGCATCGCCCAACAGAATCAGACGGGTCTGGGGGTCAAAGGCGGAAAGATGTTCCACGGGAATGGGTTTTTTGGCTCTTGCCGGATCTTCCCAAAGAACGTCATATACCGTGTTGTGGAAATAACAGATTTTAACATCCTTGAACTGGTCGCGGGCATAATCAAAAAGGGTCTGGACAACCGGTATGTAGGGATCCATGGACCATCCGCCGTTGTCGATGGCAAGGATCACCTTGAGGCGGTCTTTTAAACTTCTTGAAAAAACGATTTCAATTTCTCCGCAGTTTTTCATGGTCTGATAAATGGTTTTATCGATGTCCACTAGATCTTCGGGACCCACGGGGATCATGTTGCGAAGCCGTTTTAAGGCTTCTCCAACCATATCCTGGGTCAAAAGCCCCCTGCGGGTATAATCTTTGTATCGTCTTTCCAGGGCAAGCTTTACCGCGGACTGGTTCCGGGAAACCCCTCCCACGCGCAGGGCTCCGGGGTGGTGTCCGGAATGGCCCACCGGTGATGATCCCCCCGTACCGATCCAGGTCGCGCCCCCGTAATGACGCCCTTTCTGATCGTTAAGGCGCGCTTTGAAGTATTGGATCAGCTCATCAGGGGTCAGTTGCAGCAGCTGGGCTTCATCCATATCCAGAGCCTGGGCAAGGGTTTGGGGATCTTTAAGCCATTCGTCCAGCATGGCCCTGGAAATCTCATCGATTTCAAATCCCTGAACCTCGGGCAGTTCCGCCCCTTCAAAGCGGTGGGCGAAAATCTGGTCGTACACATCAAAATACCGTTCGCTTTTCACGAGAATGGCCCGGGCCGATGTGTAGAACTCATCCAGGGAATTAATCAATCCCATATTAAGGGCCTTCTGCAGGGTCAGAAACGACGTGGGGCTGACCTGAATTCCGGCAGTTTTTAGGCTATAGAAAAAATCTATAAACATTGGCTTATTGCTAATAAAAAGACTTCTCGAAAATTTTCATGAAATATTCGGGCTAAATCACAGGGCCGCCACTTGTTGCTTCCACGGCGCGCTGGTAATCCTGGCTTTTTTTAAACAAAACACCCAGATAGGGAATGTCGCCTTTGATCAGAGTCTTGGGCTTAAAATCCGGATCGGATTTCAAGGCCCGGATCCAGTTGATCAGTTCCCGGGTTGCCGGCTTCTTTTCAACGGCAATCGATATCCGGAAAATGCACCCCTATGATCTTGCGCATCATCTTGGGATCCGGAAAGGCGATGTGATGAAAATTGCATCTTCCCAAAAAAGGGTCTGACAGGTCTTTTTTGGCGTTTGACGTAATAACGATTACCGGACGATGCACAGCTTTCATGGTTTTATCAATTTCGATAATATCAAACTCCATTTGATCGAGCACATCCAGCATATCATCCTGAAAATCGGTATCGGCCTTGTCGATTTCATCGATCAACAGCACGGTCCTTTGTTCGGAGGTAAAGGACTGGCCGATCTTGCCCATCTTTATATAATCTTCAATATTGCTGACATCCCGGTTAGAATCGCTAAAACGGCTGTCGTTAAGGCGAGTCAGTGTGTCATACTGGTACAGGGCATGCACAAGCTTCATGCTCGATTTCACATTAAGGACAATCAGCGGCATGGCCAGACTCTTGGCAATGGCATGGGCCAGCATGGTTTTTCCGGTACCCGGCTCTCCTTTGAGAAGAAGCGGCATTTCAAGCGCCATGGACACGTTAACAATGCTGGCCAACTCATCATCCCCCCCGAAAATTTTTTGTTCAACATGTTGTTTTTCATCGAATAACCTCTTTCTAAATGTAAGCATTCACAGGTTTAAAGGTTCTTCGTTCAGATGTATGAGGTGAGCCGAAAATTTCTGACACCTGACCTCTGAGACCTGAACCCTTTTACCCATTTTTATATCATATGTTTATTAGAGGACTTTTTCAAGACCATTATATTTGATGAATTCGTAAAACCAAGAATTCATCCCGTTTTGGGTTTTAGGCAATTAATTTTGGTGATTTTAACAGATAGTTATGACATGACCCCTAAGGCTCAAAGCTCTGGTAACAATTTGGTGTTTTGACGTTATCCCAAAATAGTCTGTTAAGAAATACCCAAGAAGCTGGAATAGGCGTGTTTGGCCAGCCACTGCATGGAATAGATTAAGGAGCTGGAATAGTGGCAGACCTGGAAGTTGCAGGTGGAAAGGCAATGGGGGCTGCATTTTTGCTTTTGTCTGGCCAATCGTTTCGGATCAAACTTATGGCCGTCATATATATTCCCCCAGTCTTCATCTGCTCCATACAGCTCCATACAAGGGGCAAAACTTCCGTCCAGACGGATGATCATAGAGTACTTCCCGGCCATACAGGGCCAGACCGGCAGTTGGTGACGAATGAACAATTTCATGGTACTCAGATGCTCAACCGAATTAACCATGGTATAGCCTTGGAGATTTTTCCGGATCACCCAATCCAGAAGTTCATCGACCTCATCAAATTCCGCTTCCGTAATCCATGCACCGTCCTGTTCATGGGTAAAGTTCTGATATTTAATTTGCGGAGGTTCATTGATATGATAATCGGTTGCAATGCCATGATTATGAGCGATTTCCGTAAGCTGCTTTACGTCTTTCACGTTATCTTTTGTGATATTGATATTAAAAAAGGTGATGTATCCATATTTCTTTTCCTGCTGAACCAGGTATTGAAACTGAGGTGTTATCCGATTGAAGTATTTGGGTATGCCTTTATATCCATCCATAGCATCAACGGCAAGATTGATGACGGATATCCCCGCTCTTCCGATACCGTCAATAAAGGCCTCGTCCATTAAGATGCCGTTGGTGGGCACATACACAAAAAAACCGTTTCTTACGGCATAGCGCGTTAATTCTATAATAAAGTCTTTGCGCACCAAAGGTTCACCGCCCATATACGCCAATACCCTACACCCCACGGATTGAAGCCATTTGACGGCATCCTTTGCCACCTGCATGGTCATGCCCGGTATTTTTTTTCCCCGGCAGTAACAGTAGTGGCAGTTGAGATTACAGTTGAGGTCCGTGTAAAGAAAGGAAAGCAGGGGCCGAAATTCATGGGAACGGATGCGGGATTTCACGTAGGGGACAAACCAGCTTCTGTAGGCCCGGCCAAAATTAGAAAATTGATAGTTTTTGTTTTTGGTAAGCGGCTTGTTGAAAAAACGGTGGGGCGCAGAATTCCATTTCCGCCAATAATTAAATAATTTTGTTTCTTTTGAGGCTGCCACCATAATAACCACCTCCATTCATAAGATTAAAAATCAAAAAATTTAATCTCATAAGAAAAACAGGTAAAAAGTGAGCCTACCTCAAATATTTATTAATATATCTTTAGAAAATTTTGTCCATAGAGGAAACGGACTAATTTGATAGGAAAATATCCCGGAAAACAGGAATTTTTCCCGACCCGCACAAGCCGGAAAAATTACAGCTCCGCCTGTTGAAACAGTTGGACAAAATCGATGTTATTGACCAGGTCTGTAAAGATTTCTCCAAGAACTTTTTCCACATCACCCTGAGAACGCCATTTGTATCGTTTTGCATTGGCGCTGATGGTCTCTCTGGCGAGAATCCGGTTCTCTTTTATGAGCCGGGCTTCATAACTGATTTCGGCGATCCATTTTCGATCGGCCAGATCCAGAATAAATTTTTTGAGATCAATTTCAATGACCGGTTCTGTTTCTTTTTGTTCCGTTAAAATTTCTATTCCCATATTTTCAAGCCGTTTTGAAAATGCCGTCTCGAAAAGTGATGGAAGATCAAATGCACCGGCCACATAGTCGTTTTTTTCGTTTTCAGATAAAGACAATAAAAAAAGGCCGGTAAAGTTTTTAAATTTGGTGCTGGCTTTTTCACTAAAAACAGCTTGATGGGATCGCATATCCTTTATTTCAAGGAACACCTTCTTACCCTTAAGGTCATAGGAAGATAACGGGAGCCGGTAGTTGACATTAATGTAAGATTTTGTGCCACAGCTGGCGCCCAAAATGCCAATGAGCATGGCCAGGGAAAACAGCAAAACATTATGAATTGTTTTTTTCATTGTTAGCGCCTCCGTCGTTTTTTATTAAACCGTTAGCAGAATAATCACTACTTGCCAATACCTAACTTGAACGTTTCAAATTATGCCCCCCGATGACAAACAAAGAAAAAACCTTGACTTTTTTTTATTCTAACCCTTATATCGCCATATGCTGACAGAACTCGAAAATGAAATCATTGGGTTAATTCAGGGCGATATCCCCATCACTGAGCGCCCATATCTCGAAATGGCACAAAAACTCGGAATTTCCGAAAAGACCTTCCTTGACCGGCTGAAAGATCTTTCTGACAAAGGCGTGATGAGACGATTTGGTGCAACAATATATCATCAGAAATCGGGATTTCAGGCAAATGCCATGGTGGCGTGGAAGGTTGATGAAGATCGCATTGATGAGGCCGGAGAAAAAATGGCTTCTTTTAACGAGGTTTCACACTGTTACCGGCGGAATCCAACGGTTGACTGGCCGTATAATCTTTATACCATGATTCATGCAAAAGATGAGGAATCCTGCCGGGAAATTGCCCGCAATATTTCTATTAAAACCAACATCAACACTTACAGCCTTCTGTTCAGTCGTAAGGAATTGAAAAAGACATCCATGAAGTATTTTCCCACCGATGATGACGACTAACACGTGTCTATGCATAAATGGTCTTTTTGCCCAATATCTGCGCCTGCCCCGTGAAATGCGGAGCCTGTTTCTCTGGGGTTATGTTCAAAAAATAATCCTCGGAATATTAAACATATGCCTGTGGTTATTTTTTTCACATGCCCCTCCGGGGCGTAGGCCCTACGGGCCGGAGGCTTGATTTTGAACAAAAATCCTCATTTATGGATCGACACTAACTTGAAAATTTTCATGAAATATCCGGGCCAATCCTCTCCGTGAAACACGATACCCCACATATTCTTCTGGTAAATCCATGGATACATGATTTTGCGGCTTATGATTTCTGGGCCAAGCCTCTGGGGCTTCTCACCCTTGCATCCATACTCCGGCGCCATGGATTTAACATTACCTATTTAGATTGCCTGGATCGTTTCCATGAAAAAGCGCTTCAAACCGATCCTTATGCCAGATACGGCCGGGGGCCTTATTTAAAAACCAAAATTCCGAAACCCGTCGGACTGGAAGACATCCCCCGGACCTTTTCCAGATACGGAATCAAAATAAAGTGGCTCAGGGAAGAGCTTCTTTGCATGCAAAAGCCTGACCTGGTGTTAATGACCTCCATGATGACTTACTGGTACACAGGCGTTACGGAAACCATCGGGGTCATAAAAGACATCTTTCCTGATGTGACCATTGTTCTTGGGGGTATTTATGCCAGTCTCTGTCACGAGCATGCACTGAACTGTTCCGGCGCACACCGGATACAAACAGGACCCGGCGAAAAACATATTCTCAAACTGGTCGGTGAATGTACCGGGTGTTCCGTGACCCCCACATTTGATCCTGACGACCTTGACACCTACCCCTATCCGGCATTTGATCTTCAAAGAAAAATTGCCTATATTTCTCTGCAAACTTCCAAAGGATGTCCGTTTGCCTGTAAATACTGTGCTTCACATTTTTTAAATCCAAAAAGAATGGTGCGACATCCCGAATCTGTTGTAGAAGAGATAACGGCTTGGCATGAAAAATATAACGTAAAAGATTTTGTATTCTACGATGATGCATTACTCGTGGATGCAGAAAAACATGCGGTCCCCATGCTCGAAGGGATAATCAACGCCGGCCTTAAGGTCCGTTTCCACACACCCAATGCGGTCCATATCCGTGAGATTTCAAAACAGACGGCCCGGCTCATGTTTCACGCGGGCTTCAAAACCCTGCGTCTGGGACTTGAAACCACATCGTTGGATATTCGAAATGAATTGGACAAAAAGGTAACGCTATCGGAATTTGTAAGAGCCATAACCTGCCTGAAGGAGGCAGGCTTTGATCAACGCGGGATAGGGGTATACCTGCTGGCGGGTCTTCCTGGTCAACATGTTGATTCTATTGAGGATTCCATTCAAACCGTCAAACGAACCGGCGCAACCCCAATTTTAGCCTATTATTCTCCGATTCCCAAAACAACGCTCTGGCGCCAGGCCGTTGCCGCCTCGCGCTACAATCTTGAATCAGACCCTCTATTTACAAACAACGCCATACTGCCTTGCCAGAGCGAACCCTTTTCATGGCAAACCATTTCTCACCTTAAAAAACTGGCAGCAAATTAATCGTCTCGGTTGTCAGTCCAGGATAAATAAATTTGATTACGGTGCAGCGTAGCGACGGCGTGTTTCTCTTGGAAACCGACTGACTGTTTGAAGGGCTTTAGCACGCGTAAGCCCGAGTCGAATGCGATTATGAGTTAGGAAATCAATGGGATAATTTAGCGACGAATTGTTCTTAACACCTCCGGCGCGCCTCGGGCTTACGGGTGCTTAAGCACGAGTTTCAGTCGGCTGGAAAGAGATACATGCCGTCGTGGAGCGTCCTTCCTATATTGAAATTCAAATGCGTTTGCCCTGGCCGTCAGTTTTCATTGTCTTGATTTTTTAACAAGATATCGAGTATTTTGGGAATATTCTCTTGGGCTTTGCTCACATGAAATTGACAGGAACCTGCACCGCGGTGGCCTCCGCCTTCAAAATTTGAAAGCATCAGTCCGACATTCACATGGCAATTTCGATTAAAAATACTATGCCCGACACTGACGGCGACAGTTTCTTTATCGTCAATATCATAACGGATCTTAACACTGACAACCGCCTCGGGGAACATGGAATAGACCAGGAAACGATTTCCGGCGGGTGTCTTATCGAAGGAGCGAAAATCTGTCACCGATACGTGTTCGATGAGTTCGGTATTTTCTTGTAAAACCTTTTTATATTCCTTATTCATTTCAACAACCGCATCACAGTGTGCTTTTACCTCCGGGTCTTGAAGAACCCTTTGTATCTCGAATTTCCTGAGCAAATCCACAAGCCGGTTCCAATACGGCTCATCATGTATATCACAGCCTAAAACCGTCATGGAAAGCAGGACATACTCGTATTTTTCCGGATGCAGCACCTCATCCAAGGATAAATCCGCGGAGTCGATTTTGTCTGTTTCTTTGACTAATTCGCTGTAATCGAGTTTAAATCTGTTTTTATAATATTCAAAAATAATGCCTGCCGCTGAAGGGGCAATCTTAAAAGAGCCGTTAAACGGTTTGTCGATTTTGTTTGTATGATGATGATCAAACCACAGGGTACACCGTTCGTCATAAGGCAGGTTTGCAACAATATCGCCCTCATGAATATCAACGATTCCTTTTTGCATGTCATTGGGCTCGACCCACTTCACAGGCACGTTTACATTTTCCGCTTCATATAGAAGCGCAGCGCATACAACACCGTCAAAATCCGGCCGGGTAACAATTCGCATCTTACGAACTCCTGTTTCGATTTTTTATGATAAGTTCGAACCAACGTCTTTTAAATACTGGTCCCATTCCATGGGAAGCCGCTGCTTTTTGGCGGTGTTGCATTCCTTGCAGGCGGCAACAACGTTTCCTTTTGTGCTTCGACCGCCTCGGGCAATGGGAACAATATGATCCATGGTAAGTTCTTTGGGGGGCGTGGGGCGCCCACAGTAATAGCAAACACCTTTGGCCCTGCGACGTTTCCACCACTGGGAACCCCGGAGCTCCCTTGCCTTGCGTCTTTCTCTCTTTATATCCTCTTCATCCAGATCTATCGCAAATGGTTCCATACTCAAAAAGTTCGGGCTGATTTTAGACCGATACGGTCAATCCATTTTTCGATTTCCATAACCAATATTTCATAAAACTTTTCGGACCCCCCCAGACCCCTTCTGCCGAAATAATAGTTTATTTCAAGGAAAAGCGGTGTCCTGCGTTTTCTTTGGGATGAAAAAAGCAGGTCAAAGCCGGCTATGTTGATCCCGGTCCGGGAACAAAACGACCTTACCGATGTCACCGCCAAGGCCTGCAACTCCGGATCGGCCTGGGCGTCGATAAGCGCTCCTCTGGCAAGATTTGAGCAAAAGCTCCGGTCGCCGCTTTGAACCCGCCAGTAAGAAATAAGGGTTTGGCCGACGACCACAACTCTCAATGACCGGTGGGTTGAAGGAATATATTCCTGAATTATAAATCCGGTATGGCCGCTGTCTTCATAGTCCCTGGCGGTTTGCAAAATATCCTTAAATTCCGAGACGGATTGTATAAGATAAACCTGGTATCCTTCCCCTCCCCAGTTAAATTTGAATACAAACGGAAAATCAAATGCCGGCGTTGCGGTAATCCCCCCATAGTGTTCGGTAAATGTGTTAAGATTCGGATAGGTTTCGGTTCTTGGATGAGGGACATTTTTTTCCTGAAATAGTCGAACCTGACCGATTTTACCCGCGTATTGGAATCTTGAGTCAAAATTAGGAAACACATGTGTGCAGTTGTTACGGGCCATTTCATACAGGGATTCGCGGCATCCCTGGGGCAGCACCACGGCATGGGCAACTCTAATTGCCGCAAGATCATCAGCGTTCGGATCCCGCCCGGCACAGAGTATATTTTTATCTGCTTCAAAGCACGGGTGATAAGACAAAATCATCAGTAGCCAAATTTTATAAGCGCTTTGGTATCTTTTCCCCAGTTTTTATGCACCCGGACAAAAAGATCGAGAAAGACTTTGCTCCCCACCATCTGTTCTATTTCTTTTCTTGCTTCCGTTCCGATCATTTTCAGCTTGCTCCCGTTCTTGCCGATGATCATCCCCTTTTGTGACGTGCGCTCAACATGAATGGTTGCATGAATTTTTACAAGCCTTCTTTTTTTCTCCTGGGAAAACGAATCTATGGTTACGGCAGTAGAATAAGGTATCTCCTGGCCGGTTAAACGGAAAACCTTTTCACGGATCATTTCAGCGGCAATAAAACGTTCCGTCAAATCGGTCAGGGTGTCTTCGGGAAAAAATGGCGGACCTTTGGGCAGTAGCGCCTCCATGGCGTCAATCAGATCTTCAATCTGGGCGCCAAGTATGGCGGAGACCGGAATGATGGCTTCAAATGTGTACACCGTTGCCCATTTATCTATGATTGAAAGGAGTGCCGGTTTTTTAACCAGATCCGTCTTGTTAAGAACAAGAACAACGGGCTGTTTTATTTTTTCGAGTTTTTTTACCAGCAAAGCTTCCGAATCCGGGTCCGGATTTGCCACATCAACCATAACAAGGATAATATCCACATTTCCTAACGCTGAAAGCGCTGTCTCCACAATCCTGACGTTCAACGGGCGTTTTGCCTTATGGATCCCCGGGGTGTCGATAAAGACAATTTGTGAACCCGGTCTGTGTAACACACCGAGGATACGGTTGCGGGTGGTTTGCGGTTTTTTGGAGGTAATGGAAATTTTTTGGCCCAGCATCTGGTTCAACAGCGTGGATTTGCCCACATTGGGCGCCCCCACAATGGCCACAAATCCGGATTTAAACTCAGCAATCTTATTCTCCATATCTCGCATGGTATACCTTTCACCCAAAACCTGAATTGATCCTTATGAACACAACCCGTATATTGAGACCCTTGCAAAACGCCCCCTTTCGCCCAATTCCTGCGTCAGGCTCAAAGTTTAATCCTCAAAATACTCAATGTATTCCTGTGGTTAAAATTTTCGCCTTCCTTAGATTTGAACCCCGGTTAAATATTAAATACGGATTTAACTGGGCAGGCAAAATTGAACGTTTTTCAAAGGTCTCATTTTTTAAAATTTTGTATCCGTGAAACAGTTGGGCCTTTAACACTCCGATAATAGAAGTTTAACTTAACCTACCATCTTGCCGTTTGTTTGTAAAGGTAAGTTAGCGTTGCACAGGGTAAACGCATTTGATTTTGGTGCGGCGTAGCGACGGCGTGTTTCTCTTGGAAACCGACTGACTGTTTGAAGGGGTTTAGCAAGCGTTAGCCCGAGCCGAATGAAAATATGACTTAAAAAATTAATGAGATAATTTGGCGACAAATTGTTCTTAATAACTTTGGCGCGGCTCGGGCTTACGGGTGCTTAAGCACAAGTTTCAGTCGGTTGGAAAGAGATATACGCCATCGTGGAGCGTTCTCCTTCGTATTGGGATTAAACTGCGTTTGCCCTGATACGTTGCAGGCGATCAAAAAAAATTGTTTTTTGTCTATAAATGCCGTACTAAATACACATGGATAAAAACTCCAGAAATTCATTTAAATTTATTATCGGTTCCCAGTATTTTTTATACTTTAGTGTAATGGGCATTTTTTTGCCTTATTTTAATTTATATTGCTATCATCTCAAGTTCAGTGGGTTTCAGATCGGCGCCCTGTCGGCGATACGGTCGGTGGCATTGATTTTATTTTCACTCGTCTGGGGAGCTTTGGCAGACCGCTTTAAAATCAGAAGACAGATATATATTTCATGCAATTTTATCAGTACCGCAATATGGGTTTTTTATTTCTATACCACAGATTTCTGGGCAATGCTTGTTATCACTGTTTTCTACGGCATATTTTATTCCCCGATCATTTCCTTTCTGGAAGCCTTTACCATGGATGTATTGGGCACAGAGAAAAAAAGTTATGGGAGATTAAGAGCGTGGGGTACCATAGCGTTTATCGCCACGGTCATCGTTCTGGGCAGGGTTATAGATCTTTATTCCATTGAAATAATTCTTGTGCTAATTTTTTCCGTGTCCATTGCACAGGCGGTTATTTCCACTAAAATTCCCGATATTCAGATTAAAAAACAGACCTCTTTTTCCGTAAATGTCAAAGTTCTTCTAACGCCGCGTTTTATTGTTTTTTTGTTCTGTGCGTTTTTAATGCTGATGAGTCATGGAACCTATTACGGGTTCTACTCCATTCATCTTGAAAAGCTGGGATACGGTAATACGTTTATCGGAATTTCATGGGCCCTGGCATCGATTGCCGAAATTCTGGTCATGATAAAATCAAACAGCATATTCAAACGCTTTTCCCTGGATAATGTTCTGGTGTTTTCATTCCTGGTGGCGGCGTTAAGATGGCTGGGACTCTTTTTTGCCGTATCCCCGGCCGCACTTTTGCTTTTACAGCTTTTTCATGCGATTACCTATGGAACGTTTCATGTGGCCAGTATTTTATATATTGATTCATTAACACCTGATGAGACCAAGACCCTGGGGCAGGCAGTTAATAATGCGACAACTTATGGGCTCGGCTTAATGGTTGGATTTTTTATTAACGGCTATCTGTTTGAAACCATGGGGATGTTTAAACTGTTTATGATAAGCAGCCTCATTGCTCTTAGCGGGGGCGTGCTCCTAAAAAGCTCTCAGGTTATGGATCGCAGGGCCGGCTCAAGATAGAGCCTTTGCAAAAAAGACCCAATAAATTTACGTCTTGTAAATTCTACAATTGCCTGAAAATATAGTAATTTAAGTAATTTTTGGTTTGTGCCATCAGAATGGAATAATGGAATGCTGGCCTCCGGCCCGTAATGTCTACGGCTCGGAGAGAATATTGGGGGTAAAAGCGGGAATAACCCATTTTAATTGTAAAAAAACTTCTTCAAACCCATCACTTTTACCCCGCCCCCCGTAGCTCCGGCAGATGGTAATGGGGTAAATCCGGCAGATTTTACCGGGGTGAAACTTTTTTTCTATTTCACCGGAGCCATTATTCCAATTGGGGAGAAGCCTCTAAGCATTTATGAAGTCGTTGTTATAACATATAGATAGAGAACGCCGTTCTTTGTTGTTGACATTTATTTTAATGTATGATCGAAAAAGATATTCTGTTTTCTTATCAAGATTTTTTTAGTTTTTTATCCAAACATCTAAAACCGGGGGATTAAATTGTACGGTCTCAAAGCAATAACCGCTCACAACGGCTGGGCCATGGCCCTTGCGGGCGCTCTAAATACCCGATGTCGAACCCCCCGAAGACACGCCCGGATTTTTATTACCCAAACCATTTCCTGCAGACATTAATGAAATTGTGCGGCTTTATAACCCGTTGATTGAAGCGCTCGGTGAATCGTTTTATCTTTCCGAGCTTTATGAAATTTTAAGAAAAAATGATTTCCCGCATCCTCACATTACCCTTACAGCGTTGCGTGAATCTAAAATATTAATTCCTGATGGCGATGGTGTGTTTACCTGGAATCCTCCCACAGAAAATGATGATAATGAAAAAAATGAAGGTTAATTAATGGAGCTATTGTTTCAATTTTTATCAAATACCGGATATTATCTGGCTGACTATCGAAACGTCATAATGATCGTGATCGGTTCTTTGTTTTTATATCTAGGCACTGCAAAACATTATGAACCGCTCCTTCTTATTCCCATCGGGTTTGGAGTTTTAGTGGGAAATGTCCCCTTTTTTAAGGGGTTTGGACTTGGAATATATGAAAACAACAGTGTGCTACACTATCTGTACTTCGGTGTCGTTACAGGCCTCTATCCTTCAATTGTTTTTTTAGGTCTCGGGGCAATGACCGATTTTTCTTCTTTGCTGGCACGGCCGGTGCTCATGCTTTTGGGAGCCGCCGCCCAAATGGGAATATTTTTCACGCTGTTGGGTGCATTGGCATTCGGCTTTTTGCCCAAGGAAGCCGCTTCAATCGCCATCATCGGTGGTGCTGACGGACCCACATCCATATTTTTAACCGCCAAGCTTGCACCTCATCTGATCGGCCCCATAGCCATCGCCGCATATTCTTATATGGCGTTGATACCCGTAATCCAGCCTCCGATCATGAGACTTTTAACCAGCCGAGAGGAACGGTTGATCCGCATGCCGGAACTTAGACAGGTATCCAAGAAAGAACGCGTTATTTTCCCTGCGTTAGGCATTTTGCTCTGCTGTTTTCTCGCACCGGCGTCCATACCGCTTCTGGGAACCTTCTTTTTTGGAAATTTTCTAAAAGAATGCGGCGTAACCGATCGACTGGCCCAGACGGCCCGCACGGCGATTATAGATACCGCGACAATATTTTTAGGGCTAACGGTTGGCGCCAGCACCCAGGGTGATGTTTTTTTAACCGGAAAATCTGTGGGTATTTTCCTCCTTGGTGCCGTGGCATTCAGCATTGCAACCGGTTCGGGGGTCATTTTCGCTAAAATTATGAATCTTTTTCTCAAAGAAAAAATTAATCCTCTTTTGGGGGCTGCCGGTGTATCCGCTGTTCCGGGTTCGGCCCGAGAAGTTCATCTGGTGGGTCAGTCCGAGGACCCCGAAAATTATCTTCTTATGCACGCCATGGCCTGCAATTCTTCCGGGGTTATCGGTTCCGCGATCTGTGCCGGTATTTTGTGGAGTTTTATGGTAGGACTTTGATTGTGTCCAAGAGAAATTTATGATTTCGGTTATTCATGCCCTTCTTTTTTTAGCAATTCCCGGTACCAGATTGAGAATTCATACATCCCCTTGAACCGTTCATCATTATTGATAATACCGAGGCATAGTTCAAATACTCCCCTTCCATATGCATTGCTGTATTCTTCAAAATCTTTTGTCTGTAAAAACTCCCGGACAAGGGACTGGGTTGTTCGTCTTGTTTTGTCTTTTCTTATATCGATAGGATCTTTGGGTTCCTGAAACGGGTCCCAGTTTTCATATCCCTTTTTAACGATATGTTTCTGGCGCCTCGGTGACATGCTTTCGAAAATCGCCTTTTTTCTGTTTTCCCGTTCTTCAGGTGAGATTTTTATCATTTTCCGTTCCTTTTTTTTCTTCGGCGTTATTCGGGCTTGCAACACCAAGATACTCTTCATCAAAATCTGTTAGAATCGCCATAGATATGGGCAGAAGCATATCTGCCATTTTTATGTACTTTGTTTTTATGTCACGGACAAGTTCATTTGAAATGTCATAAAGCCTTTGATGAATCACATCCAGATTAACCGCCGGATACGGTTTTCCCTCGACAAACCCCGATTTCCCGCAGGTGTGACTGCGGCCGCCTATAGATGTCGGTATTCCATAAAGCCGACACGTTATCGGCCTATATTCATAAAGGTCACACATTTCATCATCATTGAGAAGGGGGCACCGGACCCGTTCGGCTGCAATATCCATGAGTATCTCGGTCTCGTCCTTTCCGGCCGTTTTACTTTTATACGCCTGTTTTTTAATCCTGTGTGTTTTTCGATCGGCGTGATTGGCTTTTTCGATCAGCCTGCTTTTTTCCTTACCTTTGACGGTTTTTTTAAACTGATAATTTATATAGATGGCTTCAATCAGCGAAAGATCAAACAGGGCATGACAGCAGTCCGCACATTTGGTTTTACAGGTTACACATTCCGGGTGCTCTTTTTGTACCCTTTCAAACAATTCATCGGCTTGCTTTACAATTGTTTGGTATTTTTCAAAATATGGCTTAAAGTCTATTTTCATAAGTTAACTCCTAATTTGTTTCACGTGAAACATCATTCGCCTTCGCCTGAATACCCTGCAGCTTTCTGCGGGGATGAAAGGTAAGGTGAACCGCGCCGAAGCTCATCAGAGCGAAGGCGGATTAAATCCACTATATCATTTCAACGTCGGAATGGCTACGGCGCAATTCCACTTTGATACCCCGCAGCTTGTCGTAGCAGAGCGGAGATCCCGCCCGGCGTGGCTGCGGGGAGCTTCATTTTCCGATACAAAACCGGCTGAAAATCTGATCCACGACATCTTCCTTTGCGGTATCACCGATTATTTCCCCAAGAGTGTCTATGGCCTCCCGTATGTCTATGGCGATAAATTCAAAAGACGTCTGTTTTCGTATTTCTTCGATTGCAGCAACACATAGCCGCAAGCTTCTCTCAAGGGCTATCTTATGCCTTAAGTTTGGAATGATTGTATTTTTAGCCTCAAAACCAGATTCCCCGATTGAAAGATTTACGATTAAATCCTTTAGCTCGTTTAGCCCCATGCCGTAAAGGGCTGAAATTTTAATCCTCGGCAGTGCGCCCCATGAACCAGGAACCGCGGGTTCAAAATCATCTTCCACAAGATCCGATTTGTTAATCACAAGTATCAGCCGTTTGTTTCTTATGGTTTTATATATTTTATAATCTTCATCGGTTAGCGGATCGCTTGCGTCTATCATGAAAAGAATCAGATCGGAATCCCTGATATATTTGTGCGCCTTTTCAATACCGATGACTTCAACCGGATCATCGGTTTCATGAAGACCGGCGGTATCTGCAATTATTACCGGAATCCCCCGGATATTCAACGTTTCTTCGATCAGGTCCCTGGTCGTGCCGGGAACAGGAGTGACAATTGCCCGATCTTCCTGAATCAGTCGGTTCATGAGGCTGGATTTTCCCACGTTGGGCCTTCCGACAACGACCATTTTAAGTCCGTCTCTTAAAACATGTGTATTTTCATATTTCTCAATAAGCGCTTTTAACTCATCAACAACCCCCCGCTTTAGTATCTTAATGATCCTGTCCGAATTAAGGATTTCTCCGTCATCATCCAAGAAATCTATGGCGGCCTCTGTCTCCACCAGAATATCAAGCAGGGCGCTTCTTATAGACTCAATCTTTTTCTTTAACCCGCCTTTTATATGGGAAGTTGCTATTTCTAATGCTTTTTCGGTCTTTGAATTGATAATATCTATAACCGCTTCGGCCTGTGTCAGATCAATTCGTCCGTTAAGATAGGCTCTTTTTGTAAACTCCCCCGGTTCAGCCAGTTTTGCACCATTTTTTATTACTAATTCAAGAATCGACGATAGTACAACCGGACCTGAATGCGTGTTTATTTCAACAACATCCTCTTTGGTGTAGGTATGAGGGGCCATCATCACCGACAAAAGAACCTCATCAAGAACCCTTTCTCTTTCTTTATCCACGATATGACCATGATAAAGGTGGTGTGACTTTAAAGAAGAAAAAAGCAATCCGCCTTTTTTTTTGGAATCATCGGTGAACGGTGCGGATTTTTGAAAAACAGATGCAGCAATAGAAAACGCATCTTTACCTGAAATTTTAATAATCCCGATTCCGCCTCTACCGATCGGCGTGGCTATAGCAGCGATAGTTGCGATGTCCATTTTTTATACGTCGAATTTCCATTCACAAGCTTCGGTCGGTTGGAAAGAGATACACGCCGTCGTGGAGCGTTCTCCTTGTATAGGAATTCAAATGCATTCGCTCTGTCCCTGAGTTCACTTTTCCTTTCGGGAAGAATTTTTTTTGGGAAATATGACAAGTTTCTTTAAAAAACCTTCTCCCTTGCTCTGAGTTCTAACCATGTTGTCATCCTGCAGGGCGATATGTACGATTCTTCGATCGTGAGCATTCATTTGACCGATTGCTGCGGGTTTTCCGGTGCTTTTTACCTTTTCCGCCATCTTTAGGGCCAGCCCTTGAAGGTTCGTTCGTCTCTTTTCAAGATAGCCCTCCACATCTATATGCATACCGACCCGTCCTTTTCTGTTCTTATTGACAATTTTCTCCACGATATATTGAATCGCCTCAAGGGTTTGCCCCCGTTTACCAATAAGTACAGCAGAGTTCCCACCCGTCACATTAAAAATAATTCTATTTGAACGCTTTTCCATGGATATTGTTGCGTCTTCGGTTATTAAATCGATTATCTTTTGCAAAGCTTCCCGGCCAATATCCCTTGGATCATCAGCCACACGGTGATCCTCATCTTCATCATGCGATATTTCTATCTGTGAAGCCACACGTTCTGCAGCTTGTTCAAAAGAATTTTCACTTTCCTGCTCTTTGTTTGGTGTTTCAAAAACGACTTTTGGGGACGGCTCCGGTAATGTAACGCGAATTCGTGCTTTTTTAGTCCCAACCAGCCCAAAAATGCCGGTGGAACCATAAGAAATAACATTATGTTTAAGTTTCTCCCGGGGTATATTTAGTTCCTCACAGGCTTTTTTGACAGCCATCTCGACATTTTTTTCTTCAAACTCCACACAATGCGACATTCTATAACCTCCGTGATTAAACATTTTTCTTTTGAATATAGTACTGTTGACCCATTGATATTACATTATTTACAAGCCAGTATAAAACCAAACCCGAAGAAAAATTGATAAACATAACCGTAAAAACTAACGGCATCAGCATCATCATTTTGGCTTGCGTGGCATCACCCATGGGTGGCGACATTTTCTGCTGTATAAACATGGAGGCTCCCATGATTATGGTTAAAACCGGGATGCCGTATGGCGCCTGCATGAAAGGAATGGAAATATCGAACCTAAAAAGACGATCCGGAGCGGACAGATCATTAATCCACCAGAAAAATGGCGCGTGTCTTAATTCTATGGCTTCGTACAACATTCGATAAAGAGCAAAGAATATAGGAATCTGTGCAACCATGGGAAGACATCCGCCCATGGGGTTGACTTTGTATGTTTTGTACAATCCCATGACCTCTTCATTCATTCTTTTCTTGTCATCTTTATATTTTTCCTTGATTCCCGCCATAAGGGGCTGGATTTTTTTCATCTCAGCCATGGATTTATAGCTTTTATTCCCCAGCGGCCACAGAATAATTTTGGTAAATAATGTTAACATGATTATGGCAACACCATAATTAGGAATAAAATGATCATAGACAAAATTCATTATCCACACACACGGTTTGGCAATTATATCAAACATGCCGAAATAGACGGCTTTGACCAGGTCATAATCCAGATTTTTCAAGACCCTCGTACTTTTTGGGCCGAAAAACAGTTTATACTTAAAAACATGCTGGGTACCGGAGTCCATCACCATTTCAGGCCGCACATAACGATTTGCGAGTATCTTGTCATCCATGTAAAGATGCATGCCGGCATCCACCGGATCATCAGGTATGATGGCAGACATAAAATAACGGTCTTGAACCGCCACCCATTTTACATTTCCTGTATATGTGTTTTTATCCTTTATTTTTTTGGTCTTAACCTGTTTGAGTTTATTATTTATCAGCGCACTCGGGCCCGTAAAACCATATCTGCCCTCTTTTACTTCCGCGGGTTGGACTAAGGAAAGAGTAAGACTGTCTCGAAGGGTCTCGCCGGAGAGGTTTTTGATGGTAACGCCAAGATCGATCATATAGCTTTCGGGTGAAAATGA
Source organism: Deltaproteobacteria bacterium (assembly GCA_019310125.1). GTDB lineage: Bacteria > Desulfobacterota > Desulfobacteria > Desulfobacterales > UBA11574 > S5133MH16. Next base: position 29,599 of record JAFDEW010000067.1, read on the forward strand.
AAACTTCTTTTCAATAGTCACCCCCTGAGGAGATGTCCAGACAAAAGAGATCTCTTTGGAGTTATTAGTGACATCAACCGAATCCCCGTCAATGTCTCCTGAAAAAACTGCATCATCGAGGCCACTAAGGCTATTCCCTGCAAATCCCAGGCGGATTGTTCCGTCGGAGATGTCCGGGGATATCATTTCAAGTAACGGTGAATCGGCATCCACGGTTTCCCGGTAATTATTAAGGACATAACTTTTAAACACAGCCCCTTTTTCTGAAATTTTTACCATATATAAGGGCGTTTTTACCGTGACGGTTCTCGATGGTTTTATGGGCAAAGCGGGGATCTTTGCGGATAAAGGGGTTTTTTCTGCTATATTCTGCTCTTTTTTTAATATCCCCGGTTTTTCATCTGTTTTTTGCTCTTTTTGCACAGCCTGTTTGGGTGGCTGATTCTCTTTCTTATCTACAAAGAAAAAATTCCATAAAATAAAAATGAGCAAGGATAGCGCTATGGCAATAATTAGTCGAGCATGTTCCATTATCTTCTCCAATAGTTAGAAATAACCAAAAACAAATCCAGATCTGACAAAAATGAATGATTTTTATCCGTTACGTGCAGAGGAGTAAATATTCTTGCGGGAATGATAGAAGACGGGCATATATGTTTCCGTCTATAACCGGTATTATGTATGCCGATACTGTCGAGACCTTTGCAAAACGCCCCCTTTTGTCCAATTCCGGCGCCTGCCCCGTAGGTCCGGCAGATCGTACTTGGGTGGTTAATTTTTTCGCCTTCCTTGGCCTTGAACAAAATTGAACATTTTTCAAAGGACTCCTGTTCTATCAAGGCTGTAGGACGTTTCGCTTTAAGGAACAGAATCGATTCCCCCTGGATTAAAGGGATGGCACTTTAAAATTCTCTTTAAGGCAAGGAAAAACCCTTTAAGTAGTCCATAACGCAAAATAGCCTCATAGGCATATTCAGAACAGGTTGGATAAAAACGACACGAAGGAGCCAAAACCGGAGACAATATGAGTTGATATGCCCTTATCAAAAACAAGGGAATTTTCCGAAAGATTCGATTAATGGACTCGACTCCTTGATATGCGATTATAAATATTTTGCAGGGATAAAAAAGTTTGTTTCGATGATAGGTCGGCGGCCTTTTTCTTTGCTATGATATTTATATCCCAATAACCTGTAATAATGTGCCTGTTTAGCCGAAAATTTTCGCGATTAAACCGTTTAATCCTGTTTCGTATTGTTGCGTTTCCCACCCTTCTCGCTACTGTCACACCAAGACGCGTTCTTTTAAATCGACCCGGAGAAAATATAGCCACAAAGTGTTGGTTTTGAGTTTTCTTTCCGAATTTTGCCAATTGAAGGAACTCCGATCGTTTCAGAATTCTGTCTGTCTTGGTAAAAAAAAAGCGCAAAAAGTGTTTTCCTCTGCAACCCATTGCTATTTATGCACTTATTGTATTATGATATAGATTAAAAACGTTGCTCGTTATACCGACAAACGGGCTCTCCCTTTAGATCTTCGCCGGTTAATAATCCTTCTCCCCTGTTTGGTTGACATTCTTTTTAAAAACCCGTGTGTTCGTGCACGCTTTATTCTACTTGGTTGATAAGTTCTTTTCATATGTAATATCCTTAATATAATGCCCTGCCAGGGAGACCTTTGCAAAGCGACCCCTTTTGCCCACTTTCGACGTCGGGATCAAATTTTAATCCTCAAAATACTCAATGTATTCCTGTGGTTAAAATTTTTGCCCTCCTGGACCTTGAACAAAACTGGGCAATTTTCAAACGTCTCCCTGGGTAATTGCCCAAAAAGAACTAAAGCTCTTTCCTGCCGATTAAACAGACTGAGGTTAACTTAAAATGTACTATGTAAGCACAAGCTTTTTGTATTGTCAAGACCCAAAAATATATTGAAAATTAACGCTCTTTTACTCTTTTAGAATTTCTAAAACATCAAATTCTTCCATATGAAGTTGTGAATTGGGATATATTACAATCTGTTTTCCAATAATTCGTTCAAGGGAAACAATAAGATGGTTTTCCTCGCCATGA
>JAFDEW010000351.1 GCA_019310125.1 Deltaproteobacteria bacterium
ATTTTATCAGGGTCGCTTGGAAAATCGAGTATGTCTGCCGATTGCAGCATGAAAACGCCCACGGTATTGCCCGGGTTGATGCGCAGAGATAAAGACTCCCCAAAGGGCATCGGTAAATAGACTTCCGTGCCCCCGGTTTTGAGAGGTTTTTGTGTCATGTGGAGCGGATCGGTCATGTACTCGATGGTCATGATGTCCGGGTGCGGTGATTCAATGCACAGCTTTAGCACTCTGAAGGTGTCTGGGTCGGATCCGGGAACGGAGATGAATTTAAAAATGGAACCGGGGCCCACGGATTTAATTGCCAAACCGTCCATTCGAGCTTCCAGGGAAATTTGGGAAACCGGCAACACATGCGTTAGATCCAGACGGTGTCTGTCCATGGCCGGCGCTTGGATTTTCAATGCTGAGAAGATCCTGTCCAGATCGACATGTAGGGTTTGCATTTGGGATTCGGCTTTTTCGAGCAGAATAACGTCATACAAATTCAAGTTCTCCCCATGCTGTTTCGATGGGATATGGTCGGTCAAGAACACGTCAAGATTTTTAAACCTGCGGTTCAGGTAAGGGATGAGGTCGGACATAAAAGAATCCCCATAGACCACGGCCGAGAGCACGCCGGTCGGTTTGACGGCGCTAAAGCGGCTGGTATATTCTTCGTGAGTGGAAACGGAACGCCCCATAAGTTTGGCAGTCAGGTCTTCGGAGACGATGGGTTCGGGCAGAGCGAAATCCGGAGCGGGCGCGTTGACCCCGCCGTCAAAAACTTTCTTGAACATGCTTTCTGCGGCAACCATGGCGCCTATGCGGTTCCACCGGGTCTTGGTTTTGTCATACACCAGCGACCCTTTGTTTTTCTCATCGGTTAAGGGGGCGTCAAGTCTCACAAAACTTTTCAGCGGGTGTCGCGTAATGTTTTCCAGGAACAGGTCATACAGGCTGCGGTTACACAGGGTGTCCTTGGGTACAACACCCACAAACTCCGGGTAAATGGTGGATTTGCCCGGAGCGATGGAAAAGAAGAACCGACGCCCCGAAGCTTGGATAATCTTTTCAAGAGCATGGAGCTCCAGAACAAGTTGTTTGGCATATGCCCGGTCATTACATGCTTCTTTGCGGTAGTCTTTTATGGATTTGATGTCGTAAAGCCATCCCTCCGTGCCGATGTGGACGTCACGGGAGTCCGTGGTGCGGAACACATGGTAGTCAATCCAGTTTTTTAAAAGGATCATGGGCCCGCGAAGGGGGAAACTGTCATTGAAATACTGGTCAAAAGATCGGTAGTAGTCATTGTCTAAAAAAGCCTGTCTGCAAAACCGGGGCGGTTTTACCCCGAATTTGTCAACATTGGCGGAAAAATCCAGTCCGGTTACCCGCAGTCCGAACGGAGCAAGCAAAAGAAAAACAAATATCAATGAAAGCAGTTTTTTCATGTTATGTTCAGAACCGATAGTAAATAAACGGGTTGCTGGAGCCGCCGGCAATGAGAGCGGCACTGTATGGCAGCAGTACCAGGATTGCAATTAGACCCGCGATCACCCACACGGGTCTCTTGTATTTCATCAGACACTCTGTTAGCGAAAATGTGGCCGGCAGAAAAAAAGAAATTGTGGCGGCCAGCATGAAAATAACGTTTCGAAAGTTCAAGGCCAGACTGAGTTCATATGAGATGGGCCGGTTGATGGGCGTAAACATCACTGCCAGGAAATCTTTTGCCTGAAAAATATTCTCCGAACGAAACAACACCCATCCCACCATCACAATGAACAGGGTGACGGCTCTTCGTAGAGATGTATATTTTTGGGGAGAGATGTCACGCAGACGGGTGGCTCGTTCGATTAACAAGAACGCCCCGTGGTAAAGGCCCCAGAAAAGAAACGTCCAGTTCGCCCCATGCCAGATCCCGCATAAGATAAAAACGGACATCAGGTTAAGATAGGTTCTAAAGACGCCTTGCCGGTTGCCCCCCAGGGGGATATAAAGATAGTCCCGAAACCATTGGCTCAAGGATATATGCCAGCGCCGCCAAAAATCCGAGATGCTCACTGCCGAATAGGGGAGGTTGAAATTTTCCAGGAATTTAAATCCGAATAACATCCCCAGTCCCAATGCCATGTCCGAATACGCGGAAAAATCCACATAGATCTGGAGGCCGTAGGCAACGCAACCGAGCCAGGCGGTCTTTGTGTCGAGCGACGCTATGCCCAGGCCAAAGACTCCGTCGGCAATTCGGCCGCAGGAATCAGCAATAATTACTTTCTTTGCCAGTCCCCAGCAGAACCGTATGGCGCCCATATAGAACAGGTCCCAGGATTCTTTGCGCTCTTTGAGCTGCCCGCTGATATCCCTGAACCGAATGATTGGACCTGCGACTAACTGCGAAAACATGGCTACGTAAAGTGCAAAGTCCACGACATTGACAAGCGCCCGGCTTTTTCCTCGAAAAACATCGATGACATAACTCAATTTCTGAAACGTAAAAAATGAGATTCCGATGGGCAAGATGATTCTCTCCCATCCTGACGGAGAAAATCCCAAGTGTTGCAAGGTTTGGCCCAATTCCCGGATAAAAAAATTTGCGTACTTAAAATAGGCCAAAAGCCCTAAGTTAAGAAGAACCGAGAAACTTAACCATAACCGCTTTCGGCAACGGTCGCGGTCAATGAGAAGACCGAACACATAGTCTGCAAGGGTGGAAAGCACCAGGATCAGGAGGAAACCGGCCGCACCATAAAGGTAAAACAGGTAGCTGAATACAAGAAGGACGGTGTTGCGCAGTTTGTTGTTGAACAACAGCCGCTGTGAATAATAGCAAATGATTGCCGCAGGAAGAAAGGCGAAAAGAAAAAAATTGCTTGAAAATACCATAAAAAACAGCACCTAACCTTTCCCGGAAAGGGCAACAAAAACATCGTTGGAATTATTCCGTCCGATGACTGGGCACGAGTTAATACAGGGTGTAAATCAAGATTGTTGGTTATTGAGTTCAATCGTAAGGTGTTAGTGTTCAGGTTTCAGCTCTTCAAGTTTTTTGACCCTGACACCTGAAACCTGACACCTTTTCCCAAAGCTAAATACGTAGCACAGACGAACATGAATTTTCATATTGCCAACAGCCGTGATTCACACCCGTTAATACAGAGTGTCAGTGCTGTCCATCTTTAATGAATGTTATTAAGGTTTCAAAAGGTATGACGAACCCGAT
>JAFDEW010000068.1 GCA_019310125.1 Deltaproteobacteria bacterium
TTATTTTTGATACCATATTTTTTTATTTTCCATAAAAAAAGAACTTGAAAGCTCTTTTGCATTATGGTAGGCACTCTTTTGGTTTTTTACGCCCACCTTATATTATAAAGATATTGAAAGGACTTTGCTGAAATGACTCCAAAAAAAGAACTGCAATTGGCTTACGGCCTTATTATTATTCTATTTTTAGTGGGTGTTATAAGCTATTCAGCTTTTTCTGCAAAAACCCCGGATCAACCCATTAGAATAATGTACAAGGGCGTTGCAGGAAAGGTTCTATTTGACCACAAAACGCATACTGCAGAAGCGGGGTATGGTCTTTCCTGTAGTGACTGTCATCATCATCCCGAGGATGAAGAAACATCCCTTCGGTCCTGCGGTGACTGTCATCAAGCCCCGGCGGAAGGTCAAACATTCCCTGAATCCTGTACGGAATGTCATGAGGCTGATGAGATCGAAGATACAGAAATTATAAAAAAGACGGATGCGTTTCATTCCCAATGCGAGGAATGTCATCGGGAAAGTGGCGCCGGACCCGAAGAAAACAGATGTAGTTGGTGTCATGTCTCATAAGCCGTTCGCCGCATCATTATCGGCCATGGCTTTATTGTGCCCTATCACCTTTATACCGAAAAAAATATAGGTTAACCCATGATAAAAAGACCCTTTATCAGTTTGGCAAAACCCAGGATAGAATATGAAGCTCTGGACGTTACCTTGCCGGAACCCAAAGAAATTCCAACTCCAAAAAAGGTTACACTCTTATTAAATGAGCCTTATGAACCTGTTGGCAATAAAAACGCTGTGTTATTAAAAAAGAATGATTCGGTTAAAACCGGTGAGAAGCTTTCCCTTTATGACGGCAGTGATGCCTATGTCATTTCTAGCGTTACCGGAACCATATCTTCCATATCTTCCTTTTTGGGAGAATTTGGCCGTTCTTATACCGCCATTGCCATAGATGTTGCTGAAGATGAAGAAATGGATGAACAATTCAAAGCCCTGTGCGTGGAACCCACCATGGATATTGCCAAAGATTATTTGTCGTTTATTCCCGGTAATCCACCGGCAAGTCTTTTTTCCAATGGCAGCACATCACCATCCATAGATACCATCGTTATTTACGGAATTGATAGTGATTTATTAATTACCGTTAATCAGCATGCCCTGATGTCCGATGAAAAAGCAATCCGAAAGGGAGTGGGTATGTTAAAACAACTCACCGGAATTGAAAACATTATCATGGCCGCCCCTGAGCATCTGATGCAGAACGCCGGTGTAAGTGGCGCCCAGGTAAGCGTTGTGGATGCAGAATATCCTGCGACACTTCCGCGCATGATCATGCAAAACGTGCTCGGAAAAGTAGTGCCTGCCGGAAAAAGCTGTGAAGATATGGGCGTATGCTTTGTCAGTGCCGAGGCGGTAGCCTCTATCGGCACTGCGTTTGACCAGGGTCGCATACCGCCTTTTAAAAAGTTCAACCTTATCAAAAAAGACGGAAACTCGGTAATGATATCGGCCCGGATCGGAACACCGGTCCATGAAATTTTTTCCGCCTGCGATGTTACCGTAAATGAAAAAGATCGTATTATCTTCGGCGGACCCATGACCGGTTCTTCTATCTATTCAGAGTACCACCCCATTCAACCCGATACCGATGCCGTTATGATTCAGGACGGTAAAAACCTGGCACTGGTTTCAGACTATCCGTGCATTAACTGCGGAGAATGTATTCGCATCTGTCCGGCAAAAATCCCGGTGAACATGCTGGTTCGATTTTTAGAAGCCGGACAATATGAACAAGCCGCAGAAGAATACGATCTTTATTCCTGCGTTGAATGTGGTCTTTGCAGCTTTGTCTGCGTATCGAGAATGCCGATCTTGCATTATATAAAGTTGGCGAAGTATGAACTTGGCCGGATCAGTACAGCGGAGGCAACAAATGCTTAATCAGAAAAAATTCTTAGTGTCACACGCTCCTTTCTGGCATGACGGGAGCACAGTAACCGCCCGGAGTTATAATATGATAATTGCTGCGCTGCCTGCGGTGCTGTTTGGTTTTATAAGCTACGGCATGCCTGCGGTGGGGGTGGTTTCACTCTCTATTTCCTCTGCCATTGTCTGGGAACTGCTGTTTAATAAAATATCAAAGCGAACGATCAGCATCGGAGACGGTAATGCAGCCTTTATCGGCATTGTGTTCGGCATGCTTTTGCCGGCAACATCTCCATGGTGGCTTGTTATAACCGGTACCTTTGTTGCGGTGGTTATCGGCAAACAGATATTCGGCGGCATTGGCGGAAATCCTTTTAACCCGGTCCTTATTGGACTGGCTATACTGATGATGTCCTGGAAAGATTTTTTTGATTTTAATGAAGCTCTGGTGAACTATGATCTCGGTTTTGCCATGGCATATCCCCTTGCATCGCTGAAACATTTCGGTGTATCCGCCATCTCCGATTTCAGTCCGGCAGACCTTCTAATGGGTCAGCAGTCAGGAGGCATCGGAGCAACCTTTGGACTGGGCCTTATCATCGGCGGAATCTATCTTATCATCAGAGGGTTTATCCGATGGGAGATATCGGTATCATTTCTGGCCGGTGTAGGTATCACCGCTCTGTTTTTCAATATTTCCGATCCCGCCCGTTACGCAGGACCTGTTTTTCACCTTTTAACGGGTTATACACTGATCGGAGCATTTTTTCTGGCCACGGAAGACTCTTCTTCACCGGTCAACTTCATTCCCATGCTTATTTATGGCGCCGGCGCCGGGATAATGACGGTGCTCATAAGAAATATCGGCGCCTATATTGATGGCGTAGTCTTTGCTGTCCTGCTGATGAATCTTGTAAATCCACTTTTGGACAAAATCAGGCCCAAAGCGCTTGGAAAGGTTGTTTAACATGCGTGAATTGATAAAAATGGTTGTCGTCCTTACCGTTTTGGCCGCATTCTCCGGCGGCTTGCTTGCCGGTCTCCGGAATGGAACGGCCGCTCAGATCGAAAAACAGCAGCTTGAATTTGTTAAAGGACCTGCCATCAAGAAAATTCTTGAAGGCGCGTCCAATGATCCTATTGCCGACCGGTTTAAAATATTGGACGGCGACGTTGAAAGAAATTTCTTCGTGGGAAAATTTGACGGCAAGGTTGATACAGTTGCATTTGAGAGTTTCGGAAAAGGGTACGGAGGTGATATCGGCCTGATGGTGGCTGTCAAATTGGACACTGACAAGATTGTCGGCGTAGAGGTTACGACCCACAGCGAAACCCCCGGGCTGGGAGCAATGGCAAAAGATGATCCGGGTTTTTCCGCTCAATTTAAAGGCTTTTCCATCACTGAGCCCGTAAAAGTCACGAATGACGATGGCAAGGTGAATGCAATCAGTGGCGCTACGATCACTTCTCGGGCGGTTTGTAAGGCCGCGACCAATGCCGGCAATGTGTATCAAAAGCTGAAACCCCAGCTTTCTGAAAAAATAAAGGAATTTAACAAATAGGGAGATCAAGATGGCTAAGACGATCACTCAGGAATTTACCAAAGGACTGTGGGCGGAAATAGCACCGTTTCGGCTTGTGCTGGGTCTGTGCCCAGTGCTGGGTGTCACCACAACCATGGAAAACGGAATCGGAATGGGGATTGCCACGACATTTGTCCTGTTATGCTCCAATATTCTGGTTTCGGCATTGAGGAACATCATTCCTCAAAAGGTAAGAATCGCCTGTTTTATCATCATTATTGCAACATTTGTTATTGTGGTGGAGCTGGTAATGCAGGCCTATGCCTATCCGCTGTTTCTCAAATTGGGTCTGTTTATACCGCTGATTGTTGTTAACTGTATTGTTCTGGGACGCGCCGAAGCATTTGCATACAAAAACGGTCTTCTGCCTTCAATGGCCGACGGCCTGGGTATCGGCATTGGCTTCACCTTTTCCCTGGCTGCGCTTGGAGGTGTTCGGGAAGTTCTGGGGACCGGCACTTTCTACGGAGCATCGGTATTCGGACCTTCATTTCAGCCGTTTGAATTCATGATCCAGGCGCCGGGTGCGTTTGTCTGTCTCGGGCTGATGCTTTGCATCATGAACCTGTTTGAGTGATAAAGAGGAGAAGATAAATGAGCGAACTGGGCTATTTTTCTATAATTATCAGCACCATTTTTGTTAACAACATTCTGCTGGCCAAGTTTCTGGGCAACTGTCCTTTTCTCGGAACATCGAAGAAAATGGAGACGGCCGTGGGTATGGCCATGGCAGTCGTGTTTGTCCTGGTGATGGCAGGAGCCATTACATGGGTGATCTACTATCTTTTTTTGCTGCCCTTTGATCTGGTATATCTCAGAACCATCGCATTTATCCTGGTCATTGCATCCCTTGTTCAGTTTGTTGAGTTGTTTCTGAAAAAAAGCATTCCCGCCTTGTATGCCGGACTCGGCATCTTCTTGCCGCTGATTACGACGAACTGTGCGGTGCTGGGCGCTTGTGTTATAAACATCGATGAAGAATTAGGCTTTTTGAAGTCACTTGTTGCATCGTTTGGGTTTGCCGTGGGTTTCGGTGTTGCGCTGATTCTTTTTGCAGGTGTCCGTGAACGTATTACTTTAGCCAGGGTCCCAAAGCCGCTCCAGGATACGTCCATCGGACTGATCACCGCCGGAATAATTGCGCTTGCATTTTTCTCTTTTAAAGGGATGGTATAAAAAAACCTATTTAGGGAATACACAAGGAGGTCATTGTGTTAACAGCTCTTTTGTTTATGTTGGGCCTGGGGGCAGCATGCGGAATCATGCTGAGTGTTGCCTCAAAAGTTTTTTATGTGTATGAGGACCCCCGAATTGCCGAGGTAGAAGCATTTACGGCCGCCGCAAACTGCGGGGGTTGTGGATATACCGGATGCTCTGCCGCGGCCGTTGCCGTGGTTGCCGGTGAAGCACCTCCCAGTGTCTGTATCCTTGCCGACGCTGAAGCTGCAGCCAATATTGCCGCAATCATGGGCGTGGATCCGGGTACGGCAGAGCCCTTACTTTCCTACAACACCTGTACGGGCGGTAATCGCGCCCCCGATAAATATTATTATATGGGGATTAACAGCTGTCAGGCCCTTGCCTCCTTGTATGGGGGCAAACGAGAATGTCCGGTAGGATGTCTGGGGTTGGGCGACTGTGTCAGGGCCTGTGCTTTTGATGCCCTTAAGATGGGGTCTCATGGATATCCGGTTGTGGATGAAATGAAATGCGTGGGATGCGGTGCATGTGAAAAAGTCTGCCCCAAGGATATCATGGAAATCAAAACCATGTCCCAGAAACTGCTCCATCTCAACCAGTATGACGATCGCATTGCCCCATGCCAGCAGACATGTCCGGCTGAAATTGATATTCCCAGATATATTTTTCAAATCAAGAACGGGGATTACGAAGGCGCGGTAAACACAATCAGGGAACGAAATCCCTTACTGTTATCCTGCGGCCGGGTATGCCCCCATCCCTGTGAAGATAAGTGCCGCAGAGGCATTGAAGACGAACCGGTTTCCATCAATCAGTTGAAACGGTTTGTTGCCGATTATGAAATGAATTCAGGACGTCGTCTTCCCGTATCCGTAGCCCCTTCCACCGGTAAAAAAGCGGCGGTCATCGGTGGCGGTCCTGCCGGATTAAGCTGTGCTTTTTTTCTCCGCCGTTTGGGCCATGATGTGACCATCTTTGACGCCATGCCCAAACTCGGAGGTATGATTCGGTATGGAATTCCCGAATATCGACTCCCCAAAGAGGTCCTGGCATGGGAAACCGATGGGATTTTAAACGTAGGAATTGAACACAAGCCAAACATAATGCTGGGCCGTGATTTTGACATCGGATCACTTATGGCTGCCGGATATGACGCTGTGTTTTTGGGTATTGGCGCCTGGAAAGACTACACCTTGGGGGTTGAAGGTGAAAATCTTGGCGGCTGTTATACCGGAATTAATTTTCTGACAAATTTTGCTTTATGGCAGCAGGAAGACGGTGCCAAAGATCGTCAGCCGTTTGTCGGCAACAAGTGCGTGGTGATCGGCGGCGGAAACACGGCCATCGACTGTGTTCGGACCCTGATTCGTCTGGGCGCTGAAGAAGTATCAATTGTCTACCGCCGGACCCGGAAAGAAATGCCGGCCAATGAGGTTGAAATCGTCGCCGCCGAACATGAAGGCGTAAAATTTACTTTTCTGGCTGCGCCGACCCGCGTGATCGGAGATGAGGACGGCAATGTTACCGGTCTTGAATATCTAAAGATGGAGCTTGGTGAACCCGATGCCAGCGGCAGACGCCGTCCGGTACCCATTGAAGGTTCGGAAACCGTCATGGAAATCGATATGCTGATTACCGCCATCGGCCAGGGGCCGGATGTCTTTTTCAAGGATGAAAGCAAACGTCTGGACCAAGATTTAAATATTACCCGCTGGAATACCATTGACTCCGAAGATCCGGTGGCCCTGCAATCGAGCATACCTTATATTTTTACCGGCGGAGATTCCGCAACCGGTGCTGCCCTGGTTGTCTCTGCGATCGGCGCTGGCCGACGAGCCGCCCGCTCGATTCATTTGTACATTGCCGGAGAGGGAATAACGCCGCCGGACAAAACCTTGTTTACGAATAATATACCGGTGTCAATTTTTGAATCGGTTCCAGGAATAGAAAAATCTGCAAGAACAGAGATGCCGGAACTTCCGGTGGAGGATCGGATTAAATCTTTTGTTGAAGCGGACCTTGTTGTCAGCGAGGAAGAAGCCCGGTATGAATCGAACCGCTGCCTGCAATGTTGCCTGACCTGCTATAACAAGGACGTGGCCTGAAGCTCATCTAGTCTCAAAACGTAATAAAAGCGCAAAACCCCATCTTGGTTTTGCGCTTTTTTTTTTGGATTTCACCAGCGCCTCACCTTTCCGGTATCCACATGGACGAAATCGGACCCGGAATAATACCCTACGCCGCCGGCTTGCATCTTCATACAGATATTGCTTAACCTTTTGGTATCATAGTCCGGAATCCGAATATCGGCGGCCTTTCCTCGCATATGCAGACTATTCTTTGCAACGGCCCTGTTTTTTTTACGGAGCATGGCGTTTGTTTCAGGAGAACGGTATCCGGAAATGATATGAAATTGAACGTCATGACCGATGGTCTTAGAAATGATATGGAGAAAATCCATAAGATCTTTATGGATGGGTTTAATTTTTCCTGAATAATGATCCCGAAAAATATAATTGATTTTTCTTAACGCACTGGGTTGATACCGGCCTCGGGTGTAATAGCAGACCTCAAGTGTTTCATCGGTATGAGTATTATACAAAGAGAGCCTGCGTTTCGGAGCCAAAAAGCGATCGATTGACGCAACAGCCGACATGGGAAAAAGGCCGCTCACAGCTGCTTGTGCCCCGATTTTTAAAAAACTGCGACGATTACAATTCATATTTTTAATTTCAACTTTTTTGTGTAATGTTGGTAAAGCTTGCTCGAATAAATCAGGAAATTGCCTAAAATTTGGCCATTTATTATCAAAAGAATGCGGCATCCGTCAACCCATAAATCCCAAACCAGTAGGGTAAACACATTTGATTTCAGTACAGCGGAGCGACGGCGTGTTTCTCTTGGAAACCGACTGACTGTTTGAAGGGCTTTAGCACGCGTTAGCCCGAGTCGAATGAAATTATTACTTGAAAAATCAATGGGATAATTTAGCAACGAATTGTTCTTGATAACTCCTGCGCGTCTCGGGCTTACGGGTGCTTAAGCACAGAGACCTTTGAAAAACGCTCAGTTTTGTTCAAGGCCAAGGAAGACGAAAATTTTAACCAGAGGAATACATTGAGTATTTTGAGGATTAAAATTTGAGTCTGACGCAGGAATTGGGCAAAAGGGGGCGTTTTTCAAAGGTCTCGCACAAGTTTCAGTCGGTTGGAAAGAGATATACGCTGTCGTGGAGCGTTGTCCTTAGTATTGGGATTCAAATGCGTTTGCCCTGGCAAGTGTCGGCATATGTCTTGACACCTGGAAATAGGGTGCATAAAATAACAAAATAATCCTTGGATTTTCCTTTGGATAAAGGAGGTATGCCATGAAGAAAGTATTAAAATGGGGAAGTATCGTAATTGCAAGCCTGGTGGTGATCATCATTGCAGCTATTTTGATCATTCCCAGGGTTGTGGATGTTCAAAAATACAAACCTGAACTCGAGAAAAGAATTGCCCAGGCTTCCGGACGTCCCTTTTCCGTGAGTGATGATCTTCGTCTTTCCGTTTTTCCGTGGGCCGGCATCTCGTTCTCTGATCTTCAGTTAGGCAATGTTAAGGGATTTAAAGAAAAAGATTTTTTAAAGGTCAAATCCTTTGAAGCCAGAATCAAACTCCTCCCCTTGTTATTTAAAGATATCCAAGTTAAAAAGTTCATCTTAAATGAACCCCGCATGGTTTTGGTAAAAAATAAAGACGGCCGTGTAAACTGGGAGCTGCCCCAAAAAACCGCCCAGCCAAAAAAGGACGAAAAAATACCGGCCGGAAAAATTTCCGAGACATCTCTTCCCATTAATGCGCTATGGGTTGAAGATTTTTCCATAAAAAATGGGGAGGTTTTGTGGATTGACCATACATCGGGTACTCGTAAACAAGTATCAAATATCAATCTAAACCTGCAAGAGGTATCGCTGGATCGGCCCGTGCAGCTTAAGTTTTCTGCGGTTCTGGACGGGCAACCGGTGTCTGTTCAAGGATCTGTGGGACCGCTGGGCAACGTCCAACAGGGACCCGTTTCCATGGATTTAACGTTAACGGCTCTAAATGAGTTAACCATGCGGATCAAGGGAGCCCTGAAAAATCCGGCGGTTAGCCCCGGCGTTGAGTTGGACCTAAATGTTGCTGAGTTTTCACCTCGTAAAATGGCGGCAGCTTTGGGACAGACGTTTCCCCTCCAAACGGCCGATCCTCACGTTTTGAATCGCATGACCTTAAACGCCCATATCAAAGCGGACTCGAAAAACCTGTCGGTCTCCAACGGCATCCTGGGTCTGGATGAATCCAAGCTGAATTTTTCCATGAACGCCTCTGATTTTTCCAAACCTTCCGTAAAATTTGATCTGGACCTGAATCAGATTAACCTGGATCGATATTTACCTCCGAAATCCGACGAGAAATCGTCCGCAAAACAACAGGATCAAGAGACCAAATCTAAAAAAATGGAAATGAGCAAAGAATCTGCCCCCGGACCGATAAAAAAGGCGGATTACACGCCCCTTCGCCGACTAATCCTGGATGGGCAACTGAAAATCCATACGCTCATTGCAAATAAAGCAAAAATTCAAGATGTAATCCTCAAGATCCATGCAAAAAACGGAATATTCAACATGGATCCTTTGAAATTAAATATGTATCAGGGAAATGTGTCCGGCAAAGCCACGCTCAACGTGACCAAAGATATGCCCGAGAGCAATATAAGTCTTATCGTCAGCAAAGTTGAGTCCGGCCCCTTACTGAGGGACGTTTTGGAAAAGGATATTCTGGAAGGGGTTATGCAGGCAGACGTGACCTTGGCCATGGCCGGCACCGATCCCACGGTATTCAAAAAAACGTTGAACGGTAAAGGCGAATTATTGTTCAACGACGGCGCCATAAAAGGCATTGATCTTGCCGGAATGGTCCGAAATGTTCAATCTGCATTTGGTGTTGCAGAAAAATCAGATCAGAAACCTAAGACGGACTTTGCGGAACTTAAAGCTCCTTTTACCATCGCCAATGGGGTGCTGAATACACCGGAAACCAGTCTTAAATCACCGTTGCTGCGGGTCATCGCAAACGGAACTGCCGATCTCGTAAAAGAAACTTTAGATTTTCGGGTAGAGCCCAGGATCGTCGGCACGATCAAGGGACAAGGGGATGAAAAACAGCGTTCCGGAATCATGGTGCCGCTGTTGGTAACGGGAAATTTCTCTTCTCCAAAATTTCGACCGGATTTAAAAAGCGTTGCCAAACAACAGTTCCAGGAAAAAGTCTTAGAATCAGAAAAGGTCAAAAAGATATTGGAGAAAGACGAACTGAAGCACCTTCAAGAAACAACCAAAGGTCTGCTAAAAGGAGTGTTTGGCCAGTAACCGAGCTTCAATCGGACATCTTTTTTATACCCGTCAATATGATCAAGTCTTCGACAATCAAGTAAAATGACGGCACCAGAATCAGAGTAATCACCGTCGCAAAGAGAATGCCGTATCCTAAAGAAAGGGCCATGGGGATCAAAAAGCGGGCCTGGCGGGATGTTTCAAAGATCATGGGCGACAGGCCGCCGAAAGTGGTCAGGGTGGTCAAAATAATCGGCGACAGCTCATTCCGGTCCGCTCCTTGCGATTGGCAAAATCAATCAGCACCAGCGAGTCGTTGACCACAACCCCGCAGAGCGCCACCACGCCGAACATACTGAGCACACTCAGGCTGTAACCCATGATCAGATGTCCGATTACAGCCCCCACGATACCAAAGGGAATGGCCAACATAATAATTACGGGCTGGATATAGCTGTTTAATGGAACCGCCAGCATGGCAAAAATGACCAAAAGGGCCGCCAAAAGGCCTCGCATCAGACTCTGTATGCTTTCGCGTTGGTCGGCCTGGCGACCTTCAAAACTAAAGGTCAGACCGGAATATTTTTTTTGTAATGCCGGTAGGGTTTCAAACTTGAGTGACTCCAACACCTGGCCGGCCTTGCTTCGGGGCCGGACATCGGCTTCCACCGATACGATCCGGCGGCCGTTCCGGCGATTGATATCGGTATACGCCCGTCCCCGCTTTATGGTGGCGGCATAGCGCAAGGGAATCTCGCTTCCGGTCGGGGTTCGTAATATCATCTCTTCAAGATTGTACTCGGAAACCCGTTCGTTTTTCGGGAGTCTGACCATGACCTTTATTTCATTGCGTCCCCGCTGTTGCCGCAACGCCTCGGCACCATAGTACGCATGGCGGATTTGCCTGGCCACCTCCCTGGACCTTAATCCGAGACTGCGGGCTTCGGGCTTGATATGAAAATCAACCTGCTGTTTGCCGGGTGCGAAACCGTCATCGATATCTGTGACATTGGGGTAGAATCCTAACGCCTCAGCAACTTCAGACGCGGCCTTTTCAAGCAGATCTATGTTTTTATGGCTGAGTTCTACAGTAATGGCGGCTCCGCGGCCGGGTCCGCCGGCATCGGATTCAAATAAAATCGATTCCAATCCCGGAATACCCCCCACCCGTTCCCGCCAGCGTTCCGTTATTTGAGCGGTCGACATGGGGCGCTTATCCGGCGGAGTCAGGTAGATACGAACCACAGCCTTGTTGTCGTTGATATTGGCGAAAATTCCTTCCATGAGTGCATTTCCGCCGTTTTCAGCCACAACCTCCTTAGCCGCCCGGACCAAAATTTGCTGAACCTTTTCGGTTTTTTCAAAAGCGGTTCCAAAGGGCAGTGTGGCCGTGACCATGGCATAATCGGATTCAATCTTGGGGAAAAGTTCAAATCCCAAGCGTCCGCTCTTCACATAGCCCACCGTAATCAATAAAACAGCGATACCCAGGGACACCGTCACATATCGCCAGCGCAGGGCCAACTCCAGCAGGGGACCGTATCGATGGACAACCAGACGGACAAAGCCATTGCTGAATCGCTGCTGCCGGACGTAAATCCAGGCGAAGAACCCTTTTTTCGGGGGTTTTTGGTGGCCGACGTGGGCCGGAAGAATAAAAAAACATTCGATCAGCGAAATCGCAAACACGCTGATTACAACCACTGGAATTTGTTTGAATACCTTCCCCATGATGCCGGAAACGAAGAACATGGGGAGAAACGCCACCATGTTGGTCAGTACGCTGAAGGTAACCGGCATGGCGATTTCTTTGGTTCCCGAAACAGCGGCTTCCAGCCAGGGAACACCGCGTTGATAGTGATGATAGACATTTTCCCCGACCACGATGGCATC
>JAFDEW010000069.1 GCA_019310125.1 Deltaproteobacteria bacterium
AGTATTTGACGCCGGAGGAAACCGTCCAGCTTTGGGGTGGCCGGCTGGGTGCCGCAATTCTGGAGCCGATCCTGGCCGATCACATCCGCGCACAATGATGTGGTGTAACGCACCCGCAGCATCAATTCTGATTTTCCGTGGTATACCAATTTGAATAGCCGAATAATAAAATCATGCCAATCGATATATCAATACCCCAATATCCCCCAAATTTAAATAAGGTGAATTTTCAATCAGCTTTTGCCGAATTGCATTGAAATTTATACTTCAAAAAAATCTTTAATTCCAAAGGTGAACGAATGGTTGACAAATTCGCCACATCAACTATAATGGTTGATATAACTATTATAGCAAATCAAAAACTAATTAACCAAAGGAATATGAAAATGCTTAAAAAAATCTCAGCCATGAAAGCCCGGCAAAACCTAGGCCAGATAATGAATGAAGTTTCTTTAAGAGGTGACGATTACATTATCGAGCGAGCCGGCAAGCCTCTGGTAGCCGTAGTCTCCATGGAAAAGTTCCAGGCCATCCAAAAAGACCAGGATGCAGCCCGGTCAGCCCTTGAGCAGATCTGGGGTAAAATAAAAGACGAGGACCCTAAAGCCGTTGCCAAAATAATTAATGAAGCCGTTGAGGCGGCCAGGGCCGTATGACGAAGATTGTAATTGACACCAATATCTTAGTAAGCGCTATCCTCACGCCCGAGGGAAACCCGGCCAAAATCCTTAAACTCGTCTTGGAGGGAAAATTAAATCTAATCATCTCTCCAGCTATCCTGGAAGAAACCCGGCAAGTTTTCAACTATCCCAAACTGGCCAAGCTGATGGAAAAAAACAATATAACCAGGCAAGAAGTTTATGGCTTTCTCGATAAAATGAGCAGGGTTGCCCTTATTACCCCAGGTAAACTGGATATAGACGTTATTCCGAAGGACCCCGCGGACAACAAAATTATAGCTTGCGCCCTGGAAGGAGATGCTGATTTTATCATATCAGGCGACCACCATCTTACCGACTTAAAGATTTTCCAGAGCATTAAAATCATAGATCCGGCTGCCTTTTTAAAAATCGTTAATATTCAATAACAACCAAACATGGTTGACAAAGCCCTGAAATTCCTGTCATCTGAAGAAGCAATCAACGAAGTCTTCGTCGATCTGGCAGTGCATCCTGACAAATGGTACGATTTTGCCTTGTTTGCCAAAGTATACGCTTTCTTGACAAGGGGAAAAGCCAGGCCGGGCGTAGCCGATTCCAACTCTGGTGATAGAGCGAAAAATGGGATATGGTACGCAGCCAAAGGAGAAAAAATTGAAAAATTTATTCCGGCTTATGATTTTAAAAATACCGCAATCGAGCTGATTCCCAAAGTAACATCCAGAATTGATGAGATTGCCCAAGTCTATGAATGGACAATGTGGGTAAACACCTTTCCGGGCAAAGGTCCTGACAAGGAGGAAGGCTTATGGGTTGAAACGGAAATGGAAAAATTCCGGTGTACCCGGTGCGGACACTGTTGCCTGAAACTACACGACGCATATTGCACCTCGGTTGATATGGAGCAGGTGCGGCGCTGGCGAAAGGAAGATCGTTGGGATATTCTTGAGCGGGTCGAGATTATGATGGTGGGCGGGAGGGAGCTGTTTGCGGATATTTGGTTCAGCCCCACGACCGGTGAGGAAACTGCAAGATGCCCGTGGCTCCGAAAACTGCCGAACAAAGATATTTACAAATGCAGAATTCACGAAACGAAGCCGCCACATTGCCGCAATTTCCCAAAATCAAAAAAGCATGCCCTAACAACCGGCTGCAAAGGTTTCGGAAACGACTCAACTTTTGAAATTGTAAAGCACAAGCTGGAAAAGCTCTACGATAATTCGCAGAAAATTGAAAAATAGTATGGTAAAAAAACGTATACCTACCTTTCTTCATCACCCTCAAATATTTCCAGCTTAAAATGGAACCCCTCATATGCCATTAACATTCTGCCAAACTCATGCCATGAAAGCTCCTTGCCATCGATGACAAGGCAAGGGACTTCACCATCCGTGTCATCATCCCAGGTTATATGGCCGCGCACGATATCTTCATCCGTAATGCTGTACCGTGTTAGATCGCCGGATTCAATGTGCTTTTGTTTCAATTCACGGCGCATACGTTCCACAAGCTTTGTGAATAAATCGAACAGATCATCTTCGGCATCGCCATGGGTGGAAAATTCATAACCTTTGGGAGCATTATTTTTAATTTCCAGTGCCTGAATGGACACTTTATCTCCTAAAAGACGGGTCTGAAAGTGGAAGGTGTGATTCTCACCATCCTTATCCGCCAAAATAATCGGATGAAAAGACAAGTGTTCAAAATCCAACCCGATTGCCTCGGAAATGGTTTCATTATAACATCGAGTGCATAGAAATCGCCTCGTATCTCCTTGAGTAAAATAGACTCCATCATAAGTTGACACTGCAGTTCCGCAAGTGTCACACGGTTTTTGCGTGGAATTGCTGTTCATATTGTTTTCACTCTTTTGATTTTTAACTCTTCAAGCCTGTCGATTAAATCGGATTCATCTCCTAATTCCATACCCATAGCCATTTTATAGATATTTTCAGCTTTTTCATAATCAGGTTTTGTATCTTTTTTCATTGGCCAAAGATACATATCCCCCCAACCTATATACCCCCAAATATTTTTTGGATATTCCTCAATCAGGGCCGTAAAACATTCATCACCTTTGGAAATATCACCCAAGGCAAAATGGGATTCCGCAATCGCTCTTTTCATGTTGTGTATTAACAAGCTGTCTGATTCAGAAAATATTGAACAGAAATCGTTACAATATTCTATTCTTATCTGATAATATGATGGGTCGTCTATGGCTGCGTTTCCAAGCTCGGCCTCAAGATCCTGGCACCAATTATAGACAAGCTCTTCTCCGGAAAATATAGTTTCCGCTTCTTTTACATTTTTAAATTCAGGCTTAAATCTAATTTTCAATTTGCTCCATAATTCCAACCATAGATTGCATGCTTTCGCTGTTTTGTTTTTATGAAGAAGTGAATATCCTTCCTGCATTAATAAATCGAGTTCGTCTCTTTTTCGCATTACGGGAGCATCTGATTTTCCCAAACAACATTTTTTATATTTTTTGCCACTCCCGCAGGGACAAGGTGCATTTCTACCAACCTTGTGCTTTTTATACACAACTGTCATATTGTCAGCGTTGCCCATGCGAGGCTGAGATGTAAAGGCTTGCGGATTCAGCAAATATTCAACCTCACAAAGATCTTCTGGTTCGTCAGGTTCAAATTCGCCGACAAATATCCATCCGTTTTTATCACAAAGTAATGCAATTTCCTGCAATCTTTCTTCAGTTTGAACTCTGAACCTCACAGGTCTTTTTTTAGTGCCTAATTTTGCCATTGAGCTTCCTTTCTACTTTTTTTGGGCTTAGAGCTCGTGCAGTCAGAAATTACTGTTTCTTCTGAACTGCATAACCAGACATCCTTAATATCAAACATTGCCTGAAGAATCTAAAAGTGCCCAGATTTTGTCGGGTTTGCGCAATTTGTACTTTTTCAGTAGAGACACATACCGCTTGTGATCAAAAGGGGTAAGGTTTTTCATTGTATCAAACATCAGGGGCATCAGAATGGCGCCGATCAGGTGAATCGTATCGTGATGAGAGCATTTCTTTTTACGCATGGCATTGTAAAACTGGAACACTTCAATGGGGTCTTTGGCCGCAAGCTGATTCTCGACGGCGGTATGGATGGTTATGTGCAGAAACGGGTTGACGTCGGTGTCCGGATCAAACTCCATGTCATGCAGAACGTCGGCAAATTCAAATATATTGAAAAACTCGTCTTCATGCATCAGCATGGCTTCAGCCAAACGCCTGTCCTCGTCACCCAAACCGTCCAGATCGTTGTTTTTGGCCTTTTCCCAGAGAAAATGTAGGTGCTCGCGGTTTGCGGACCTGAATAGCTTAAGGGTCTGGTCTTCCATTGATTTTCTCCTTCGTATCCTCGATTTTTGCGCAATTCGGGTGAAAAATTACATTGGTAAATCGAAGAGTTCGGTTGCCTTTTGGACAACTTCCGGTGGAAACATGCGCAGCTCAGAAGCATCAAATCGGTACTGTGGCAAATGTTCGACGACCAGCTTTCCCACGGCTATCGCTTGCCCCCGGTCACGTTGCTTTTTGACCGGTTCACGATCGTCTTGGCTGCTCAAACAGAATTTGTGCAGCGCGAAGGCACGAGGGTCAGGAACGATCATCGGTGCGGGCATGCCGTCATCTCCGATGACGATTTGCGTAAATTTCGGTGAAGAGATTAACCAATGCAAATTCCGGATTTCATCCGCTTCCAGATCGCCGGGGCCGCCTATACGCACGGGCTCCTTTTGCATGATCTTTTTCGGCAAGGGCTTGATAAAATCGACCATATATCCGTCCCGATTCACCGCCCGAAAGTCTCCTGAACGGACAGCCTCAAAAGAGCGGTCCGCTTTGCGAATGATACCGAGCAGGCCGTCGGGTTTACTGTTGGAATCCGTGACCAGCGTAAGTTTGCGCCGTATATCCCATAAAATGTCCACATCTTTGGTCGACATCATGGGACTGTCGAAAAACACACCTGCCGTAGCTTCATAGGCATACATTGCGTTCGTACCGATTACAATGACATTGTGACCTAAGATATTGTGCTGATCCAGCACCCTTAAAATACCGGTTACAGTCCTGGGGACCCTTTGGATCAAGGCAGCCTTGCAGAACCGAGCCTGTTCCTTAAGACGATCTTGCAAGGAAGACAAGCGGTTTTTGGCCTGTTGCTTGGCCAATCGAAAATCAGCCAGAATTTTCTCCGTTTTCGGCGAGCGTGGCCCCAGGCTTTTTCCATAACCATAGCGGTCATGCGATCTGAAGAGATATTCCCGGCCTTTTGCCTTTTTCCAATGCATGCCGCCCTTGTAGGATCGATTTTTGTGAAGCGTGCCTGCAAAGGCCTCGTATAGCTGAACAGTATCAATGAAAACACGCCGTTGGTTGTCATTCATTTCCCTGTAAAACATGAGGTTTTCCTTCAAAAAGGTGTTGATTGGTTGTTGAAGGAAAACACGTCTATTGTCAAGCAGTTAATGTTTGATGAGGATGATCGTTCCAAATTAAAATAATTGTAGGGGCATAGACCTAAACCGAAAAGATGATATGCTGAAAAACAACGTTCCTATCAATATCATTATTGACGGTCGCGAACATAAAAGCAGGGTTATAAAATCACTTACAGGCATCGAAAATGTAACTATCCGAATTCGACAGCTTTCCATGGGTGATTATCAGGTTGATAAGCGGTTAATTTTTGATATCATTAATGTAGTTTGCGAAAAACAATAAGATGCTCCGGGAGGCACGTCGGAACATGCTGAAGAAACCGCTGCAAAAACATTTTGGATTCAATTCATTTTTGAAGGGTTAGGAAGAAGTCATCCGGAAGGTTGTCACGTTTAAAGCTCAGGGAAGTTGAGGGATAAGATTAATGGGATCTATTCAAAAAATAGTCAACAACTGCGGATGTTAAATCGTGATAAAACAAGATATTGAGAATGTAAAGTTAGGTCCCCGGCAGCTTCTGTTTGATTTTGAAAAAGATAAGGCAAAAGAACAAGCCGTCGTTATGTCTTGCATAAAAAATCAGATTGAAAAATATGGATATGTTGTTTTAGATGAGTTTGTTCAATATGTAAGAGAAGTGCATGATTTGTTAGGCTTTACAATAATACAAAATGTTTTTTGGCTTGCAGAAGATTTGAAATTTCATTTTAGAAAAGATGGAAAAAATCTTGAACCACATAAAGTTAAGCAGACTTTAATACAATCTATAGAACAGAGTATAAAAATAGTTCCAAACAAATCGGTTACTAATTCAGTATTTCAAGATGTGAAACATTTATACCAGGAGCTGTCCGAAGATAAAGGCTTGGATGATTGTGATGATCAATATGAATTTGCAAGGCTTTTAGCAAAAAAAATAAAGAGTTGGGAAGTTATGTTAAAATCATGTAAATCTTCTGCACAAAAGCCTTTCTTCCCGTGTGAGAAAGAAATCGGTGATTGTATACGTTTTATTAAAAAGATATCTGTCAAGCTGGACTCATTTTCTCTGATCAATGCTTTTTATGATAACAAAGAAAGGGTCCTCAAATTATCCGATGATGTGAAGATAATATCAGAATTTTATACCCAACATATTGATTTCTGGAAAAGCCTGATTCAATCGTTTGAAGCCTTTAACGACAATTTGTCAGAATCCATAAAAGATGCGGATATCGTGGCAGGTTTTGAAAAACTCAAACAGATTTTGTCGGCATCGGCTCCTTATAACATGATTGCAGAAGCAAAAACATTGCAAAAAAAAGTGACTCAACAATGCCGTGTCGCATTGTCGGCGATAATTGACAATATGATTGAAGAAACGAAAGCATATCTTGATGCTCATAAAGCCGGTCAAAACTTAAGAAACAAATCTCTTTATTCTTTAAGAACTATAAAAAAACGCATCAGCGAAGCTAAAAATATCAAAAGTATGAATCTTTGCTTAATCGATGCTGAAGAAAAGCTTGATGTTTTTTGGGATGAAATTAAAAGATAGGGATAAAGATTTCAGACTGTGTGAACCTACCCCAAAATAGTGGATACACCGAATAGCAAAATTATATAAGAGAGCAGAAGGTGTGTCACAATGGGTAATAAGAAAATGGATGGTTATGTGCAGAAAAAGCATTGGAAATTATCGGTAAAGCCTAAAGACATTCTTTAATGTGTTCGGTTCTGAGAAAAGGTAATGCCGGGAACCAAGACGGTGCCAAGCAGGCATCAAGCCGGTGCCAAGTAACATTCAGCATTCAGCGGGGGACCAAATAAGGACTAAGCGGGGACTAAGCAGGAACTAAGAAACACCTCATTTTTTCCCGAGTCGTAATGCGAAATGTTTTAAAACGGATCAAGTCAAACCAATAAAAAATGAAAGGTGTTTGCCCAGAATTCTGTGCATCTATCCCTTTTGTGGTTGTGAAATAGCCCTCCAAATGCCATTCATTTAATTCTTTAATCCAGCATAGCAGAATCGGAATATACCTTTTAAATTTAAGCTATTATAATAAAACCAACTTGAACTTGTCGGTTTATTTCCGTGTAAATTTAAAAGTTGTCCGATTTCGGCATGAAAATTGAATCCTTTATCGAACAAGATTAAAAGAGAGAAGACCATCCTGAAGGGCGATAGGGATCTGCTATCGTATAAACAAGTTAAAATTGCAGCCGCTATTAACAAAAGATGAGGAACAGGATGTTGAAAAACGACCATACTGTCAATATCATTGCCGACGACCGCGAAAATAAAAGTGAGGTGATAAAACTCCTTACAGGTATTAAAAATGTGAATGTCCAAGTTCAACGACTTTCCATCGGCGATTATCAGGTGAATAACCGGGTGATTGTCGAAAGAAAGACTTTAAAAGATTTTGCCATATCGATTATCGATGGGCGTTTGTTCAAGCAAACGATTCGCCTGGCCAATTCCAATCTAATGGGGGTGTTGATTCTGGAAGGCACCAACAGGGATACCGCCGACCTTGGTATAGCCAGACAAGCCATGCAGGGGGCGCTGATCACCGTTTCTTTAATACTGGGGATACCGGTTCTCCGAGCAATCGATGCTGCTGAGACCGCAAAACTCTTGGTTTTCATGGCGCGCCAGATCAATCATCTGGCGAATGACGGCATTCAGCGGCATGGTTATCGACCGAAAAATAAACGGAAACGGCAACTGTTTATCTTGCAGGGTTTACCAGGGATCGGACATGAAAGGGCTGTTCGGCTTCTGGACACATTCGGCAGTGTGGAGGGGGTCATTTCCGCAAGCAGTGAGGAATTGCAGGTGGTAGAGGGCATTGGCAAAAAGATTGCCGAAAAAATCAAATGGGTGGTCGGAGAACAGATTATACCCTATGATAATAATGAAGTGCTTTTTGATGAATTGCGATAAAGCCTCAAGGCAAGAATAATGTGGCTGTATTTTATGCATCGATATCATTTTCCAAGGAACAGAACACCAAAGATATCCGCATGGTGCGCAAACGCACCCTATTTTGAAGCGAATGGTGAACTACGGGGGATTTCGAAACATGTTAAAACAACAATTGCACACCCATTTCGGTTTCAATTCATTTTTAAAGGGTCAGGAAGACGTCATCCAAAAAGTTCTGGAGCGTCAATCCGCGGCAGCCATCTTTCCGACCGGTGCCGGCAAATCCCTTTGTTATCAACTGCCGGCAATATTATTGCCCGGCATGACGCTGGTGGTATCTCCCTTGCTGTCTTTGATGAAAGATCAACTGGATTTTTTACTGGAAAGCAATATCCCTGCCGCGCGTTTGGATTCAACCCTTCAAAAGAACGACTATAATGCGATTCTCGACAGAGCCAAAAATAACGAATTAAAAATTTTAATGATTTCGGTCGAACGGTTTAAAAATGAACGATTTCGTTTCCATCTGGGAAAAATGAACGTTACCCTGTTGGTTGTTGACGAAGCGCATTGCATCTCTGAGTGGGGGCATAATTTTCGACCGGAATATCTGAAACTGCCTGATTATCAAAAGGAATTCAAAATAGAGCAAACGCTGTTGCTTACCGCGACCGCTACTGAGCGTGTAATTGACGACATGTGCGCTAAATTCAATATTCTTAAAGACCATGTATTTGTTACCGGCTTTTATCGCGAAAATCTCTTTCTGCAAATAATGCCAATAGCCACACCTGAAAAAAAGAACCGCGTGCTTCAAAGAATCCGTGAAAACCCCAAAGCTTCTACGATTGTATATGTTACCCTGCAGAAAACGGCTGAACACGTCTCGGATTTTCTTTGCGCAAATAACATAAATGCGCATCCTTATCATGCCGGGATGGAGAACGAAAAACGGGAACAGATTCAAAACAAATTCATGGGTGGAACCCTGGCCTGTATCGTTGCAACCATCGCATTCGGAATGGGAATCGACAAAAAGGACATCCGCAGAATCATTCATTATGATTTGCCCAAATCCATTGAAAACTACAGCCAGGAAATCGGACGCTCCGGGAGAGACGGAAGGCCCGCTTTATGCGAAATTTTGGCCAACAGGGACAACATTCATATTTTAGAGAATTTTATTTATGGCGATACTCCGGAGAAACATTCGATCTTTCAATTACTTCGGACCATAAAAGAAAATAAGGGCTTTATTTGGGAAATCAAAGCAGTCAAGCTTTCAAATGACCTGAATATCAGAATTCTTCCCCTGAAAACATTACTGGTTTATCTTGCAATGAAAAAAATCATTCGACCCAAGTTGACCTATTTTAAGGAATATTCATTCAAATACCACACAGAGCCGGCAAACATCATTCACAGTTTTGAAGGGGAAAGAAGGCAGTTTGTTACAGCGGTCATGAATCATTGCCATACCCGAAAAATATGGACATATGTTGATATTCAGGCAATCCTTAACGGTTATCGTACAAATCGGCAGCGGATTCTCACCGCATTGGAATACTTTGATGACAAGGGCTGGATTGACCTTCAATCCAGGCAGGCCATGGAAGTGTATGACATTTTGACGCAGGCGTTTGATATCGAGGTCATGGCTGAAAAAATGTATGCCTTGTTTAAAAAGAAGGAGGAACTTGAGATTCAAAGAATCCACAACATGGTAAGTTTTTTTGAAAGCGATGCATGTATCAGCAAACAGCTTGCCGAATATTTTGGAGAACAGCTTGAAAAAGAACGCTGCGGGCATTGTTCATTTTGTAAAAGCGGCAAAGCGGTTTTGCAACACACGACCGAACTAAAGCCCCTCGCCCATTTTGATTTTAAAACCATTACCGGTGAATTTATGCAAGCTGTGGGCGAGCAGTTTACCGAGACAAATTTAACGAAGTTTCTTTGCGGTATTTATACGCCTGTCTTCTCGAAATTGAAAATAAAGAAACTGCCGCATTTCGGTATTCTTGAAAATTATCCCTTTTTGGAAGTAAAAACCTGGATCATGGGTAAACCCGAACAGCATGGCACCTCTATGTAGACCGTGATAATACTTTTGATTCCGGCAATTTTGAATATTTCTGCAAATTTTTCGATATATTCTTCAGCACCATCGAATTTGGAACACACCATCATCATCACTCGCCCATGGTCAGGTACACAAAAGCCGTTCAAGACACTTCGATTTGGAACAACAACATCACTCCTGCATTAATAAATCGAGCTCG
>JAFDEW010000352.1 GCA_019310125.1 Deltaproteobacteria bacterium
TGCCGCATATTCTGGTATTTAAAACTCCGGATGGTGTGGTCACCACACATCAAATTTTGCTGAATGCATCTGCAAAATCCGGTTTACTCCAAGGCTATGTATCGGTTACGGATGCTGTCACCAAAGTCGGAGTTCTTGAAGGCGGATCACTCTTATTATCGGTGGGTGACGGGGAAACCAAGCGGATCAACACCGGTCAAGAACTCAGATTGGCTCAGGCGGGTCTTTTTGAGGATAAACAAGATAAAAAAGAGGAGACAAAAGGTAAAAAAGAGGAGCCGAAAGATAAAAAAGATAAGCCGGAGGATAAAGTTAAAGCCAAAGGAATGTCAACCACCGCGAAAGTTCTTATCGGACTTGTAACCGTCGCTGGTCTTGCAGCTCTTGCCGGCGGTGGCGGTGGTGGTGGTGGTAGCAGTAGCTCCAGTCCGTCTCAATAATCGTCGAAATAAGGCTTTTCAATATTGAATCATGAGACCTTTGAAAAATGCTCAATTTTGCTCAATAACAAGGAAGGTGAAGATTTTAACCACAGGAATACATTGGGTATTTTGAGGATTAAAATTTGAGCCTGACGCAGGAATTGGGCAAAAGGGGGCGTTTTGCAAAGGTCTCATATTGCGGTGGCTCACATGCTGTGAACCGCCGCTTTGATTTTATCAAAGGTCCCCAGAGATAACTCATTGCAAACAAAAATAACAAATATTCGTTTTTTCCTGATAGCGGCCCTCACGGTGACACTCCTGGCGTCTTTTTTGCCGGGCTGCGGCAAAAAACAGGAACAAAATCGTGATATTGTTGAGCGGTATGTGGCCGCACCCGTTAAAAATGATGACATCACCCGCCTCAACGAACAGCTGTTTTCCGCCGCCCAGATGAACGTGGATCCCAGTGACTATGTCCTCGGCGCCGGGGACCTGCTTCAAATCACCGTGTTTGAGGCCGATACTCTGAATACAACGGCCCGCGTCAGTTCACGGGGCCATATCACGCTTCCGCTTCTCGGCCAGATCCAGATCAAAGGGTTGACCGCCCGCGAAGCCGAGATAGAAATCGAAACTCTTTTTCGGAAAAAATATATTAAAAACCCCCATGTCAGTGTATTTGTCGAGGAGCATTTCAGCCAGCGGGTGACATTGGTGGGTCAACTTAAAAATCCCGGAACCTATGACTACGTTTCCAAACAGCGCCTGCTGGATGTCATGGCCTTGGCCGGCGGTCTTTCCGATAAGGCCGGAAACACCATACAGGTCCGGCGTCTTGCAACGATTCCCGGCAAACCCAACGTTTTTGTGGTTGACATGGACCGGCTCATCAAGGAAGGCCGCACGGAACTGAATGTTGAGATTAATGGTGGGGATGTTATATTTGTTCCCGAGGCCGGCAATTATTTTGTTGACGGTGCGATTCGCCGCCCCGGATCTTACCCGATTCGAAATAAAATGGTTCTCAGAGAAGCGTTGGCGGCCGCAGGTGGAATTGCCCCATACGCTCTCCAGGATTCCCTTGTTTTAATCCGCTATTTCAAGAACGCGGGACGTAAAGCCCTTGAACTCGAAAATAATCCGGAAAATCAAGAAATGGAAATACAGGACCGGGATATTATCGTGGTTAAATCCAGCACCTGGGGTAAGATAGTTCACGGAACCGGGATAAATATTGGGATTCCCGGATTAGGGATCGGGTATCATGACCCGGAAAGAGGTTACTGGTAGTTACCCGAAGAGACTTTTGAAATAGGAATTGATAATCAATAATCCAACCGCCTGACCTGAAAAGAATCTCCACGCGCCAGAAGCTCCATGGATATGGGACCACTGTTTTCCAGCCATTTTTTGCTTTCAACCAGTCTGGCCCGGGCATGAAAAATCCCCTCGATTTTGATGGCCGCGGTTTCTTTCTGAATGGCATACCTTTTGAGTTCAATCCGGTAGTTCATGGAATCAATTCTTTCAAAAGTTCGGCGATATTGGTCCAGCCGGGATGTAAACGATTTCCCCTTTTCCATGGCATCCGGCGTAAAAAGGGCGGCAAACTGACCAAGCTGTTTTTTCTCATAGGTCCGGCAATACCTGCTTAAAAAAGCGTTCAGACGGGACTGCAAATCTTCAGGCACCCTTGCCGCTACCACAACTCCGGCAGTTGGGCTCTCGCTGATTGCCGGCGTCTTAACGGGCGGCTTATCTTTTTTTAAAACAACCGCTGCCGCAGGTTCTTGAACGGTGTTGAAAGATTTCGCCATTACCGGCGACGCCGGTTTCTTAGAAGGTTCAGGAGCAACCGTTTTCTCTGTATAGTCAATTGGGAGGTCTTTTTGCGAAGAAAGTTCTTTTTTCCTTAAGTCATCAAGTTTGGCACGGTCTTTGTCAAGTGTCTTTTTCTCCACCGCAACCGGTTTGGGTTTTAGCGATGTGGTTTTGGGTTTCTCAGGTTCAATCTTGGGGACTGTATCAAGCGCTTCCGGTTTTTTTAGACCGCCTGAAGTCGTGGGCATGTCCCCTGGATTGGCATACCCAACGGACGGCACAGAAGTCGGGATTTTGTCTTTGTCTGTGTCAATTCCCCTTATCGCTTTGGATTCGGAGGGTTTTACTATATAATAGCGAGAATCTTCCATTTTTGCAGGTTCCGCCCTGTCGGGGGGAGCAGAGTACGCTTTGTTCTCCGGCACCGGCGAAACGGTCGTTCGCAAGTCACTTTTCTCTTCCGTTTGTCCGGAGACAGTTGTCCTGCCTTGCATTAATGCCTGGCTTGAAGAGGGTGTTGTCCTTGTCTTTACCGGGCTATAAAAAACATATCCGGCAACAAGGACAACCGTGACAAGCAGGATAATACGTGTTACCATGGCAGAGCTGCTAAGTTTTTTTTTATGCCGGGATCTTTCCTCTTCCTGTATAACAGGAATCTTAGGTGGTAACTCAGTTTCATCAACAGAATCATCGTCACCCTGCCGTATAACGGAAACTTTACGTATTGTTTCGCTCTCATCATCGGAAATATATGTTTGCGGATCCGCATTCAAGTTCGATATCTGAAGTTCTTCCTTGCACTCTTTAATAATATCCGCGGTAATGATTAGAATCTCCCTGACATATCCACTTAACAGGGCATGATCGCAGATAATATTTATCAGGCGGGGATAGCCGCTGGAAAAAGAAAAGATTTCTTGAACCGCGTCTGAACTG
>JAFDEW010000070.1 GCA_019310125.1 Deltaproteobacteria bacterium
GCATGGCTTACCTTGCTGAAAAAATACGGCGCCGTTGCACTGCATTCTTTTATTTTCATCATGCCGGTTTCAGGGGTTTTGCTGGGGGGGCTTGTTCTGGATGAGCCGATCACGGTCAATATTCTTATCGCCCTGTTGTTCGTCGTAGCAGGCATTCTGTTTGTTAACTTCAAGCAAAAAAAACAAATACCTTTGTTTCCTCTTGGGAGAAATGTTTAAACCGGATTGTCTGAATACGATAATTTGTTTTAAAGGACCCAATCGAGTTTAATGGGGTGCATTACCAGTTTGTTAATTGCTATCCAAGACTTTTTGGTGTCAGGTTTCAGGTGTCAGGTATTAGCTAATTCGTTTCTTACTCCTGACACCTGAAACCTGACACCTGATTGCAAGGCTTTCGCTCAAAAAATGAATAAGTTAATGGGTGAAAACCATTTTAACAAATCGGTAATGCTCCCAGGTGACTATGGTGAAGGGGATGTTTTCATAGGGGTCGGAGTTCCCCAGTTAAGGAAGCTGGTCAAAGAATATCCGGACATAACCATAAAGGAATCCGTGCAATTGCTCAGGTCCTCAATTCATGAGGAGCGGATGTTTTCACTTTTGATCCTTGTCGGCAAATATTCAAAGGGGAGTGAAACGGTAAAAAAGAGAATTTATGAGCTGTATTTACAAAACACAAATTTTATAAACAGCTGGGATCTGGTTGACGGGTCGGCTCACCAAATTGTCGGGGACTTTTTAATGGACAAAAGCAAAGAACCTGTTTACCGTCTCGCAAAATCTAAAAGTTTGTGGGAACGGAGAATTTCAATATTGTCCACATTCCATTTTATCAAGCAGGATAACTACTCGGAGACACTCAAAATTGCAAAAATCCTGCTGACGGATGAACAAGATTTGATTCATAAAGCCGTAGGATGGATGCTGCGAGAAATCGGCAAGCGTGATATTTTAACTGAAGAAATATTCTTGAAAAAATATTATAAAAGGATGCCTCGCACCATGTTGCGGTATGCCATTGAAAAATTTCCGGAGTCAAAAAGACAAAAATATCTAAAAGGAGATTTTTAATATGATTGAGAAAATAGGTTGATACTCTATTGATAAGGATGTATCATTTAATCAGGTCACGATTGGATTAGTTGTTATCGGTTTTTATTCTCCGATATCTTGTATTGGAAGCTTAAAAAATTTCATAAGTAAAAGGAGATGATACCATGCCCACATACGAATTTATTTGTGAAAAATGTAAAAAGTCTTTTGCCGTGATCATGAAAATTTCTGAATATGAAAAGAAAAAATTTCAATGTCCGAAATGTAAAAGCCGTAAAGTTAACCAGCAGATTACTTCCTTCCAAACCATTACCTCCAGCAAGAGTTAACCCTAACGTTGCATAAACAACATGGCTAAAGGGTGATCAACTATTCGAGTTTCAAACAAAAGTTATAGAAATGCTTCCCTTTTTGATTTCCAACCCTTGGTGAATTCAAAGGATGGGGTCTATTTGATGCCATGTTGTTTGCCCTGCGGGAAAGCCGGAGGACTCCAGATCCGGCGTTGCCAAGGGTTGGCAGTAGATTTACTACGGCTTTACCCTTGGCGCCTTGGCTCTAAAGCCCTCCGACTTTTGCAACGTTAGGGTTAAAGTGTTCCATTCAACCGGTGTCGTAACAACGTGTGGCGTTTTGGTGTTTTGTGGGTGTTTATTCCCATGGCCAGAGCTTTCCGGGTCCCGACCATTACCACCAGATTCCGGCCTCTGGTTATGGCCGTGTAAATCAAATTGCGCTGCAGCAGGATATAATGCTGGGTAAGAATGGGAATCACCACTGCCGGATATTCCGAGCCCTGTGATTTGTGCACCGAGACCGCATAGGCCAGAACGATTTCATCAAGGTCGGAAAATTCGTAGGCCACATCCCTGCCGTCAAATGTGACGGTCATTTGGTATTCCTCCGGTCGGATACCGGTAATTCTTCCGATGTCACCGTTGAAAACCTCCTTGTCATAATTATTTTTGATCTGCATGACTTTATCATTGGCTCGAAAGCTCCGATTTCCGCGTATGATGGCGTCTTGAACCGGATTGAGTGTTTTCTGCAGTTGTACATTGAGATTTTCGGCTCCAACCACTCCCTTGTGCATGGGCGTTAAAACTTGAATATCGTCAACCGGATCAAAACCAAAGCGTCGGGGGATACGTGTCTTAGTCAAATCCAATATAATTTCAAGAACCTTTTGAGGGTCTTGCTGGTGGATAAAATAAAAATCGTTGTTGGACAGATCATTTTCAAATGACGGCAGGATCCCGTTATTAATTTTATGAGCATTGACAATAATCCGGCTCGCTTTGGCCTGGCGGAATATCTCGTTGAGTTCCACCACCGGAACGGCTTTTGATGTAATCATATCATTGAGAACATTCCCCGCTCCCACGGATGGCAGCTGATTCACGTCGCCCACAAGAATAACCGTGGCAAAGGGTGGAACGGCCTTTAACAGATGGTGCATTAAAATCGTGTCTATCATGGAGGCCTCATCCAGTATCAGAAGGTCGCAACTGAGGGGGGTTTCCTGGTTTTTCTGAAAACCCCCTTTAATAAAACTGAACTCCAGCAGTCGGTGGATGGTCTTTGCCCCATAACCCGTTGTTTCACTCATCCGTTTTGCTGCCCTGCCCGTGGGCGCAGCCAGCAGAGTTCTTACGTTAAGTCTGGAAAAGATTTTTAAAATCGCATTGATAATAGTGGTTTTACCGGTGCCCGGTCCGCCGGTAATGATCATGATCTTGTTTGTAAGAGCAGATTGTATGACGCCGATCTGTTTTTCCGCCAGAGTAATATTCAGCTGTGTTTGGACCCAATCTACGGCCTTTTCTGATGCGACATGTCGGATAGATTTAGGCGATGTTAGGAGTGTTTTCAACCGGTCGGAGATGCTGGTTTCGCATAAATGAAACTTGGCCAGGTATACGGCTTTGTTGTTTTCTTTATACTCTTCTATGTGTTTGTTTATATCTTCAACAATTATCTTCCCTTGACCGGCGATATTGCCGAGTGCCTTGACAACCACATCTTTTCCAACGCCAAGGATTCCCTGACTCTTTTTTATAAGAGGTTCGTATGGGTAAAAAACGTGTCCCTCATCTGAGAGCTGATTGAGGACATAGAGAATACCTGCTTCAACCCTCAAGTGTGAATCTTCAGGAAATCCCAGTTTTGAGGCGATACGGTCGGCGAGTACAAATCCTATCCCGAAAATATCCGTTGCAAGACGATAGGGGTTGTCTGTCACCACCGCAATGGATCGATTCCCATATTGTTTGAATATTTTCGTGGCATAGCCGGAACTGATTTCGTAAGATTGAAGAAACAGCATGACATCACGAATCTCTCTCTGCTCATTCCATGCCTTTTTTATCATGGCGATACGTTTTTTGCCGATACCGTTGACCCGGGAAAGCTTTCCGATTTCATTTTCAATGACATCAAGCGTTTGTACTCCAAATTTTTTAACGATTCTGTCGGCCATGACAGGTCCGAGTCCTTTGATGAGTCCGGAACCCAGATACTTTCGAATTCCATAAGCGGTTGCCGGAACCTTGGTCTTGGATTCTACCACTTTGAACTGCTCGCCAAATCTGGGATGATTTACCCACTCACCACGCATGTTGAGGATTTCTCCGGGAGCCGCAGATATCAGGTGTCCCACAACGGTTACAAGATCCTTTTGCCCGTTGACTTTTACTCTGGCAATGGTGAAACCGGTCTCGTCGTTGGTGTATGTAATTCTTTCAATCTGGCCGGAAAGTTCCGTAAGCATAATCTTGCCCTTATACCCAGTCTGGCAACCGTATATTTTGTTTTAAGGCGTTGCTGGGGATGAAACATTTTATATCAATAAGCGGGGACCCGTCAAATGCATCGATCTTGTCGATGTGAATCGTATTCCCTTGTATGGATAGTATCTTACATATGGATATTCCGATCAGATTGGGTCGTAACGGAGAATGGGTCGCAAACACCCCGGTTAAAGGGTTTTTCTTGTTTCTCCTCGGATGAATCTTCATTACGTTTCTCTTTTCAGGGGTGTCGTTCTCATGAAACCAGTAACATACGGTTATATGAGAAAATCCATCCAAACCCAAAAGGGCCTCATTAAATTTCTCATAGACCTCAATCCATATCTTTTTATCCTGTTTCTTTATAATACCCACAGGAATAATATAAAAACTTTCTTTCATTTACAGTCTCCTTTCAATGGGTAATGCAATCCGGTCGTAAACGAGTTTTCAAGACCTTATCACTTGGTTTCGAAAAAATCAAAAAGTGACGGTTAAAACAATTAGACATAACCGCCTAACCCGTAATGAATTCTACTTTTTACGAATTCATTTATACGAATACAATTAAAATAATCTATCAACATATTGTATTTTTTATTGACTTTAACCCCAACATATTGCATAAATTACCCGTTCCGGATATTCGGAGCTTTTTGTCGCTATCCTGTCGGCATTCGACCCATCGATCATTGCGGCATAATATTCTTGTTTAAAACTTTAAAAGGGGATAAGCATATGAATAGAAGGAATTTTTTGCGGGAAAGTGCCGGTTTGTTGATGGGAAGTTTTTTCGGGCTGAACAGTTTTTCAAAGGCGTTTGCCCTAGAAACACATCCAAATCACACGGTTGGTCAGCCTCGCATTGCACTAATTATTGATGATATCGGATACAGCCCTTCCCATGCAAGACAATTCCTGAATTTAGGTGTTCCCATTACCTTTGCCATCTTGCCACGACTGGCATATTCTTATGAACTGGCCCTTGAGATCCATGATAACGGACATGAAATCTTGCTCCACCAACCCATGGAGCCTTACAATGTTGATTCTTTTGATCCCGGACCCGGAGCACTCTATGTGGGAGATGGGCCCGACAGGATCAAGAGAATTATAGAGGAGAATATTGCCGACGTGCCTTATGCCGCCGGAGTGAACAACCATATGGGTTCAAGATTTACAGAGACATATAAAGAAATCAGAGAAGCACTCAAGTTTGTAAGAGAAAATGGTCTTTTTTTTGTCGACAGTCTTACATCAAGCCATTCTATGGCGTATAAAACCGCAAAAAAACTTCACATGGCCGCTACCGGGAGAAACATCTTTCTGGATAATCTTCATGATGAATCAGCCATTTATTATCAACTCAACAAGCTAAAAAGACATTCAAAAAAATACGGGCAGGCCGTGGGAATCGGACATCCGTTTCCGGAAACCGTACATACCATCGGCCGATTTATAAAAAATATTAAAGATTCTGATGTTTCATTGGTCCATGTATCCGATGTGTTGTAATGCCCAAGCTGACCCAGCCGGGCTCTGGCTTGGAGAAAAATAAAACTAAAGGTTTTGTAACAAAGGAGGATGAAATGAAATTTTTGATCGCTGAACAAAATATAGGAGAAGACGCCACAAAAGAGCAGGCTGAAAAATTAATTGAACTTTTGAAAGAAAAGGGTTGGGATGTTGAATATGGAATCGGGAGAAATGTGGCAACCGACGTTTCTGAGTTTGGACAGGAAGAAAAGGTTCAGGAGGCCTTTGCAGATGATTTTATGCTTTGTATATCTGCGCTGGAAAAATGATATTCTTTAGAAATTGCCTGTAGTAATAAACGGGACGAGAAATACAGATGTTTCGGAAAAGAAATTGGAATTATGTTTCAAACTGCCACAGAAGAAAAATACAAGGATGGGGAAATCATCTTCAAGGAGGGAAGTTCCGGAGACTGGATCTATGTAATTGAATCCGGCGCCGTGGAAATTTCCAAAAAAATAGGCGGGGAAAAGGTGGTAATGGTGGTGCTAAAGCCCGGAGAAATTATCGGAGAGCTGGGGTTTATCACCAAAACCCCACGGACCGCCACCGCCACCGCCATCGGCGATACAACTGTAGGAATCATCGACCCTATTTTTTTTGAACAGGAGTTTAACAAACTGTCCCCTGGTTTCCAGGCAGTTCTGACCAGCCTTGCCGAACGCCTCAAAAAGACTACAGATAGTGCCTGTCTCATCAAAAAAACCCTCCATAAACAGAAGTGATTTCTTTCTGATTAATATTTTTTCTTAAAATTCATTTATTTTTTACCCGTATTGACTTGTGCGAACCCTTTTGGTATCGAAACGGCAATTAAAAAAATTCATTAAAGGAAAATAAAAATCATGGAAAAAACATTATCTATTATCAAGCCGGACGGGGTTGCCCGAGGACTGATCGGCGAAGTTATTAAACGATTGGAAAGCAACGGACTCAAGCTCATTGCCATGAAAATGTTGAAAATGACCAAGGAGCAGGCAGAAAGTTTTTATGCGGTGCACAAAGAAAGGCCGTTTTTTCAAAGTCTGACATATTTCATGACATCCGGACCTGTTGTGGTTATGGTTCTTGAGGGAGAAGATGCCATAGCCAAATACCGTGACATAATGGGCGCCACCGATTACAGGGAAGCGGCTCAGGGGACCATTCGGAGGGATTTTGCAACGGATATTGAAAAAAATATCGTGCACGGTTCAGATTCCCCGGAAACCGCCGCCTTTGAAATAGGATTCTTTTTCAACAGCTTTGAAGTTACCGGCTGATGTCCAAAAGAATCAATTTTGACAACATTACTATAGTGTTGCACCAGCCTCGACATCCTGAAAATATCGGGTCCGTTGCCCGTGCCATGTGCAACATGGGTTTCAGCCGGCTTGTGGTCATCGACCCCCCAAACTACGACCGCAATAAAATTCTGAAATTGGCGACGCATGCCGCGTCAGATGTAGTTGATAAAACTATTATTTTTACAGATCTCAAAGACGCACTTTCCCATTTTAACTATGTTGTTGGTGCTACGGCGCGGCTGGGAGGACAGCGGCAGGTCGTGAACACGCCTTCTAAACTGGCTCAAAAGCTGGCTCCCATTTCCATTGAGAATCGTATCGCCATCGTATTTGGCCCGGAAGACAGGGGGCTTTCCAACGAGGACATCCGAAATTGTCATGGGCTTGTAAATATCCCCACTGACGAATTTTCATCCTTGAATCTGGCCCAGGCCGTAATGATCATGTGCTATGAAATTTTTACTGCCGGTCTTGACAAAAATACGGAATTCACTCCTCGTCTTGCCAGCCGGCATGAACTCGATTTGATGTATGAGCAGCTCAAGGATATATTGGTCCGGATAAACTATATTAATCCTGAAAATCCGGATTACTGGATCAACAAATTACGCCGTTTTTTTTCCAGGCTTCAGCTTCGCGCCAAAGAGGTCAGTATTATCCGCGGGATATGCAGGCAGATCGACTGGTATGGAGAGAAGTGCTATAAGGACGGGCAGAACATGAGGCAACATCATGAAACGCGAGAACATAACGCAAAAGGAGTCCTATGAGATTAGTCAGATTTGGTCAAAAGGGGAACATCAAGCCGGGGCTGTGGAAAGACGGCAACATCGTTGACTTGAGAGAAATTTTCCCTGAGATTCCTGATATAAGCGAGACATTTTTCAGAGAGGGATGGCTTGAAAAGGTTGCCGAAGTTAAAAATCCGGGCCGAAAAATCGAGGTGCGGATCGCAAGCCCGATTCATCGCCCGTCCAAGATCATCTGTCTCGGAAAAAATTATGCCGAACATGCCAAAGAAGGAGGCTTTGAAAATCCTGAAAAACCCCTGTTATTCTGTAAAACGCCGAATGCCTTGAGTGGGCCTTATGACCCCATAATACTTCCCAGAAGCAGCGGCCAAGTGGACTGGGAGGTAGAACTTGCTGTAATTATTGGCAAAGAAGGGAAGAGGATCGCTAAGACAGATGCATTCGATTACGTTGCAGGATTTACCGTCATGAATGATGTGTCCGGGCGCCAGGCTCAATTTTCCGATTCTCAATGGTTCAGAGGGAAATCC
Source organism: Deltaproteobacteria bacterium (assembly GCA_019310125.1). GTDB lineage: Bacteria > Desulfobacterota > Desulfobacteria > Desulfobacterales > UBA11574 > S5133MH16. The sequence continues at coordinate 7,950 of JAFDEW010000070.1, forward strand.
TTTGACAGCTTTGCGCCGGCCGGTCCTTTCATTGTAACTCCGGATGAGATTGACGATGTCAATAACCTGAGGCTGACCGCTGTGGTAGATGGCGAAATCATGCAGGACGGAAATACCCGGGATATGATTTTCGACATTCGGGCCATAATAGAAAATATTAGCGAGGATATCACCCTTATTCCGGGCGACATAATTTCAACCGGAACCCCTGCCGGAGTGGGAATATTCCGGGATCCGCCGGTGGTTTTAAAGCCGGGAAACGTGGTCGAATGCCGCATTGAACAGATCGGCGCCATTATCAATAAAGTTGTAGATGGGCAACTTTAAATTCAGGGCTCCTGAACTGGCGTAAATCTGAATGCAACATCTTCTATTAAACACTAAACTATGAGCTAAAATAAAAAATGAACGTCCAACATCGAACATCCAACGTCCAACATCGAATAATGTATTCTACCATTTATAATAAAGACAAAGCCAAGCGCCTTCCACATTCGACGTTGAACGTTCGATGTTCAAATTGTTGCATCTAAAAATACGACTAAACCTTCATATCACGTTGAAATTACGTATACAGGTCAGGAGTTCTGAAATTGTAACACCGGAAGTTTTCCGGCTCAATATTTGATAGTCTCGTAAAAAGTCAAAAAACACCTATATAACTGATAAAACTTTAAAAACAGTCAAAATACTTCTTGATTAATCTTCTGCTATATGATACGGAAATCTTAAAATAATCAGAAGGTTAAGGACAAAATCATGATCAAAGTGAAAAGTCCAAATCAGCTTAACATTTTCGATCCCTGGGATTTTCTTACTCCCAAAAGACGGCAAATGCTTGACGCTGGATGGCCTGGCCTGTTCCGTGAGCACATACTGCCTTCAATTCCTGTCAATGAGGTCGGCAAGCATTTCAACGCCAAATTTGGCCGACCGACCAAGGAACTTTATTCCATGCTGGGTGCTCTTATTCTTCAGCAGACGTTCGATCTCACTGACGAAGAAACAATACAACAATATGCCTTTAATATTCAATGGCATTATTCTCTCAATATCAGCGAAGAGTCGGATGACGCAAAATACATCTCCTTAAAAACGGTATGGAATAATCGAAACATCGTTGCGCAAAACAATCTTGAGGACGACATTTTCAAGGCCGGCACAGACAAGCTGGCGCAGGTTTTCAACGTTAATATCGATAAACAGCGGATCGACTCGGTCCATATCAAATCCAATATGCGGCGCCTGGGTCGAATCGGCATCTTTTCTGAGAGCATTCACAAGTTTTTGGTAAATCTGAAACGGAGCAATCAAGACCAACTCGACACCATCGATAAAAAAGTTGTAGATAAATATCTTTCCAAAAATGATCTCGGATGCTTTTCCAGAGTCAAACCATCCGAATCAAGAAAAACCCTTACAGAGGTCAGCAAAGACCTGTTTGATATAGTACAGCAGTTTAAGGCCAGCCCCGAAGTAGTGGCCATGTATAGTTACAAACTGCTTGAAAGGGTTCTGAAAGAGCACTGCAATCTTACTGATGATAAAGACAATCCAGTTGAGCTTAAGAAACCCAAAGAAATTGCTTCGGACTCTCTTCAAAATCCTTCTGATCCCGATGCAACCTACAGCGGTCACAAGGGGCAAGGCTACCAAGTTCAAATCCAGGAAACTTTCTGTGATAACGAAGAAAAAAAAGAAGAAGCCCTTAACCTGATCACCCATGTGGAAGTTGAACCTGCTCATAACAGTGATGCTAATGCTCTTATTCCTGCGATTGAGTCTACGGAAAAACAGAATCTGAGACCCAAGGAGCTAATGGCCGATTCTCTTTACGGCAGTGATGATAACTGTGAACGTGCAAAAGGACACGGCGTAGAACTGATTGCTCCTACAATGGGTTCAGTTGAGGAAGGTAAGTTGAGCCTTGCGGATTTTCAATTTTCTGAAAAAGGCGAAGTTGTTGCCTGCCCCCAGGGTAATACTCCGGTAAAAGTCAAAAAGAGAAAAAGAGTTAGCATCGGATTTGCATCACATGATTGCCTGAATTGCCCCCACCTATCGGTATGCCCTGTCAAGAAGGGAAAAAAATATTACTACCTTCGCTTCACTGATAAAGAGATGCGCATAGCAAAGCGCAGAATATATGAACAGTCAGACGAATTCAAAGATCGTTACAGGTGGCGGGCAGGTGTCGAAGCCACCATGTCTGAATACGACAGACGAACCGGAGTTAAACATCTTCGAGTACGGGGCCTGAAAGCAGTCAGGTTTTGTGCAACCTTAAAAGCCCTGGGAGTAAACATCTTCAGGGCTGCTGTTGTTAGAGCAGCGAAAATGATGCCGATAGAGGGTCTTTGTGAGGCATAAAGCCCTCCATACCTCTATTTTTCATTTGTCAAAGAGCATGTTGTGACGATTTGGAATCACCTGAAAGATATTTTAACCCGTCTGCATCATGTTATGAGCACAGGCTCATAACGGCAGCATAATTGATTCTGACTTTTTACGAGACCATCAACTTTAGCCGTCAAATCGATACCCTTGTTCGCGCTTCTGGCTTACGGGTGCTTAAGCACA
>JAFDEW010000071.1 GCA_019310125.1 Deltaproteobacteria bacterium
TCCAGTTTCCCATTGTCGAACTCCTCCCCGTCTTTTGGCAAAACAACAAGCATTCCCAGAGGCTTTCCCGCTAAAGTTAACGGCATGACCAGCTGTTTTGAAAAGGATGTGCAATGGGATGAAGAAATTTTAACACTGGACGAATATAGATGAAAATCAATGTCTTTTATTAAAATTTTTTCCCCGGACAAGGAGTAAAATTTATCGGCGATGTCTTGTTTTAACTTGTCCAGCATTTCTTTATTGATTTCCTTTTCCGACAAATGAAAGGCGAGATTCCACCGGGAACCTATGCGGTAAAGCATGCCTAACAGAGCAGGCTTTATCACATTTAAAAGGCCTGCGTCTAAAACCCGGGGAAGAATCATACTCCAGTTCATATCGTATGCAATTTCGGTGGTGAGTCGATTGATAAAGCTAACCTCCTGGTTCTTCCTCCTAAGATCTTCTTTTTCTCTTTCAAGTCTCTGGTTAACATCTTTTAATTCATTGATCATACCCAAAATTTCAATAAAAGATTTTCGGTTTTCCATTCCACCTAAAACGGTTTCATGGATTCGCTTGGAAAGATTGGACCGTGAAATAAACCCATAAGCCCCCGCTTGAAGAACCTCAGATATCTTTTCTGCCTTTTTGTTTTCACCGTAAAGGATAAAACAGGATTTGGACCTGTTTTTCTGAAGAAGATCCATCCAGCTATAGGCCAAATTCCCGATATAATCGTAGTCGGCAAGAATTGCAGCAAAATCATTTCCAAGAATGATATCTTCAATCTCTTCGGAAAGAGGTGTGATATGGATGTCAAAACCTTCACATCCAAGGATCCTTTCGAAAAGATTCGAGTCCTTTTTTTGATCGCTTACCACAAGGATTTTATCATCCATACCTATACCTCTCTCAAAAGCTAATGCGGATTTTTCAAGAAGAATTGATCCGGCATTTTAGAATTTTTAATATAGAAAGAACATGATAGCCTGCTAAAAATTGTGTTGCATTTGTTTATTTAAGTTTCAATGCAAATATTGTACCAGTATAGAAAAATGTAATATTTTCCTGAAAACTGATAACACCGAATCGAATTTTAACCCGATTCGGGTATTAGAAAAGCCATATTATATAAAGGGGAAGAAAGCGGGAAGGGTGCATTACCAGTTTGTTAATAGCTTTCCAAGACTTTTTGGTGTCAGGTGTCAGTGTTCAGGTTTCAGGCCTGGCGATTCCTGACACCTGACAACCGAGAACCGATGGCGAGGTTTTTGCTCAAGAATAAATAAGTTAATGCGTGAGAACCATTTTAACAAATCGGTAATGCTCTCAGCGGGAAAGAAAAGTTTGGCTTCTGCGGATTACGTTCAGGAAGTGTCAAAATATTAACACTATCGACAAAAAAACCGGCATCAAAACATCTATATTTAAGGTTCAGGGGTTCAAAGGTTCAGAGGTTCAGGGGTTCAATGTTCCATTCTCGTCACCGGACTGCATTTGGGATGCGTATTTACGAGAAAAGCGTCAGCTTCGTCAGTCCTAATCCAACATTTGAAGCCAAATTAGCAATTCCTTGGGAAAATGAACATTTGTAACGAGGACTTCGGATCTTCAATGCCTTCTTTGTCCTTAACCCTGAACTTTGAACCCTGAACCTGTGAACGGTCACTAAATTTACAACTTATCAGTGGTATGATAGTTGCATGTTTTGCTTGCGATTTATTACTTTCATTTTTTTTCATTCAAGGAAATTGTTATGCAATCGGAAGAGAGACGTTCATTTGTCAGGGGGAATTTTTCTTTTAACATCAAATTCAAGATAATGACAAAGGATGAATATGAAGACCTGAAAAAAACTAATGAGGCGATCTTCCCGGCCTTTAAACAAGAACCGGGCGTTGATGTTAAGGATAAAGAAATAAATGCCGGCCATCCTGCAAGCGCATCGTTGATAAATCATCTCGTACAGATAGACGAAAAACTGGATCTGATTTTAGACCTTTTATCAAATGATAAAACCGTAAAGGGGTTGTGTGGTCAGGGAGTGGGGCTGAATATTAGCGGCTCAGGCATGAGTATAATGGTGAACAGGTCCGTTGAATACGGACAGGTTATTCATACAAAGTTTTATCTATCGAAATTTCCACTTGTGTATATGGATATATTTGGTGAAGTCGTGCATGTGGCGCAGGTGGATAAAGACGGCCAAAGCCATTACATGCTCGGGATCAAATTTCTTGATCTTGGCATAAATGACAGGGAAAGAATTATTTCTTCGGTTTTTCAAAGACAGAGGGGAGATATTAGAAAAATAAAAAGTGAGCAATGATTTTTTTGCCCGAAATCCGGAAAATTTTTCCGGTTAGAAAACTATCCCGACCGGATTTGAGCGAATACGTTAATAGTTTAAAAGCATAGGCATGAAGGTTGATGAACTCGTAAAAAGTCCGATTTAGACGGTTTTGTAAAAAGTTCAAATTCAAGGCGTGCAAATTTTGTAATCATGAGGCGTACTTTTCGTACGTTGAATGATTGCGAAATGCAGCACAACGCAGAAGTTGGACGTCAAGGTTTATAAAATATTATATTAGACAAGGAGATTGGGATCAATGGATTTAAACATGAAAGTTATGATCGTTGATGATTTTGCCACAATGAGAAGGATTTTAAGAAATATTCTCAAGCAGATCGGCTTTAAAAATATTATTGAGGCCGAGGATGGCAAACATGCCTTGAAAGAGCTAAAAAAGGAAAAGGTTGATCTGATCATGTGTGACTGGAACATGCCGGAAATGCCGGGGATCGAACTATTAAAAAACGTCAGATCGGATGATGAATTAAAGGAAATACCTTTTGTAATGGTTACTGCCGAAGCCCAGAAAGATAATATTCTTGAAGCTGTCAAGTCAGGGGTAAGCAATTACGTAGTGAAACCCTTTACCGCCGAAACAATAACTGAAAAACTAAATAAGATATTTGGCGGCTGATCTTCGACTTTTTAACCGGAACATATTTATTATTGCTATAGTAACGTTTTTTTCTAAAGAGATGATCTTGCAATACCGAATAAATAAGTAATATGGATATTGTAATAAAAAGTGGGAGGATTGAAAAATGGATATAACCAGAATATATGATTCATTCCAAGGGCAACCGTCATCCTCTAAAAAGGTGGACGGTGATTGCGGATTCAAACAAGTTTTTGACAAAAAAATTAATGAAATGAATGCAGCAACTATGAATACACCTGTGAGCAGCAAGGCTGATCTGATTAAAAATGGTGATAAAATCCTAACCCTTTTAGATGATTATACAAGAGAGTTAGCCGATCCTGCCAAAACATTAAAAGATATGGAGCCCTTGGTGAAAATCATTGAAAAAGAGGTAAGCTTAATCCAGGACAAGTCCGCGGATATCGTTCATAACGATAAAGCGCTTGAAAAAATTATCAAAGACCTGGCTGTAACTGCCAATGTTGCTGTATATAAGTTCCATCGAGGGGATTATATATAATCTTATTGTTACGTTAAAGGCTAAAGTAACATTTTAATAAATAGCAAATACATATAGATATCGCACATGGAATCTGCAAGATGAACTTTTTGTTCTTGATTTGTTAGAAAATAAATTATAAGGCCTTAGAACCTAAATCTTAAAATCCAAGCTGGATAAAATTGCCTCAAAGACACTAAGACACAAAGGATTTTTTTTATTTTATTCTTAGTGCCTTTGTGACTTGGTGGCGAAAAGAAAATATTTTGCCATAAAAAGTGCAAAATTCACAACTAATGATGAATTCGGTTTTTTTACGAAATTATCCATCATACCCTTAACATAAGCTTAATGACTAATATATTAGTTATAGACGATAATCCCTCAGTAATAAAGTTGATGGCCAAAATATTGAAGGCCAATGATTATGAAGTATCAATCGCTTCGGGCGGTGGATCGGGTATCAAGAAGCTCGATAAGGATGAATATGACCTTGTTTTTACCGACCTCATGATGCCGGGTATCGGCGGTATGGAGGTCCTTGAGCATGTGATATCCAAATCACCAAAAAGCATGTGTATCATTCTTACCGCTCATGGAACCATAAAGAGTTCCGTTGATGCAATCAAAAAGGGCGCTTTTGACTATATTACAAAACCTGTATCACCGAGCGAACTTTTGGTAGTTGTTGAAAAGGCAATTAAATTTAAGAACCTTGAGGAAGAAAATAGCAGACTCAAAAAAGAGCTGCGTGGAAAGTATGATTATACTAACTTTGTGGGAACAAGCAATGCTATAAAAAAAATTTACGACCTTATAGAAAAGGTGGCCGATACGGACGGAACCGTTCTTATCACCGGCGCCAGCGGCACAGGTAAGGAATTGATCGCGAGGGCGATCCATTATAACAGCAACCGCAGCGAAAGGCCGCTGGTTGTTGTCAGCTGCGGTGCCATTCCTGAAGCATTGCTTGAAAGCGAACTTTTCGGCCACGAAAAAGGGGCCTTTACCGGTGCTTTTAAAAAAAGGATCGGTCGATTTGAAATGGCCAACGGCGGAACCATTTTCTTAGATGAGATAGGGGAAATGAGCCCTGCATTGCAGGTAAAACTTTTACGGGTATTGCAGGAACGCAAATTCGAGAGAGTAGGAGGTACGAAAACAATTCATGTAGATCTAAGGATTGTCGCAGCCACTAACAGGAATTTAACAACAGCCATAAACAATGAGACATTTCGTGAAGACCTCTATTATCGATTAAACGTCATTCCAATCAAAGTCCCTTTTTTAAAACAGCGAAAATCTGATATACCGTTACTTGTCGACTTTTTTTTGAAAAAATTTCAAGAGGGAAGGAAGAAAAGAATCACCGGTTTTTTACCCGAAGCCATGGATGCTATGATTGCCTATGATTGGCCGGGCAATGTTAGAGAACTTGAAAATGCAGTAAAAAGAATCACGATTTTGTGTGAAAATCAGGTCGTATCTTTTGATGATCTTCCTGAAAGTATTCAAGAGAAAAGCCGGTCGGTTAAATTCTCTGACGAGGTGATCATTGGAGAAGAGTTAGACTTTCAGGAGGCGGTTAAGTATTATGAAAGAAAAATTATTCTTGAGGCGTTGGAAAAAAGCAACTGGATTAAATCAAAGGCGGCAAAACTTCTCAATATCAACAGAACAACACTGGTGGCCAAGATTAAAAAACAGAACATAGATATAGATGATGTGGCCACGGGTTAAGCTCATCATTCCATTTGGGGCCAAGCCCCTAAGTTCTTGGCCGTCAAAAAAATGAACGTCGAACATATTAAAAGATGAACGTCCAACATCGAACATTGAACGTCGAACGTCGAATAATGATGTCGCTCCGCTCCTCAAATTATTCTAAAATCGAATGAAAAACAAACATCCAATACCAAACATTCAACAGCTATTTCTTTTTCCATTCAACATTCGATGTTGGACGTTCGATGTTCGATGTTCATCTTTCTCAGTAAACCTTCCACAATCCTTCCGGCGCAAAAAATAACTTAATGCTTATGGGGCGAAGCTCCTAAGTTCTTAGCTGTCAAAAAAATGACGGTTAATTTAAAACACCCTCCCTGTTTGAAATCGATGATTCCATGATTCTATTTTCTCACCATCCGCTTGCTATCTTTCTATATCGCATGATAACCTCCTGGTCACTTGAGTAGAAACTCAACAAACCAACCGGATGTTTCTGAACTTTATTAACTAAACCAATAGGTTAAAAAATCCCATCCTTAAACCCATCTCACCGAAGACGGATCTTCGATGTTTTGGTCTTACATCAATTTATCTTACCCAATTGCCCAAAGCCCACCCTTTTATATCATTGGCATAGTAATTGCTGTAAAGGGCTGTATGAAATGCTGTTTTATAAGATATCTCTATGCCGTAATTTTATCCTTATTTTTTTTGTTGAAACCCGTTGATATGAATGCCGGCGGACACCCTTCTAATTCGGCTTCAAGTAAGGGGGTTGTGAGCAGAATCATATCAATTACAATGCATGAATCAAAATCAGGAACAACCCTGGATGTTTTGGGGGACGGCAGAATTTCTGAATATATTAGCACAACCCTAGAGTTACCGCCACGGATTGTCGTTGATATATTTTGTACTACGGATTTGCATGGAACCGCTTCTATTGACCAGGAAAGCTCGAGTTTGAAAAGCATAAGGATAGGATATCACCCCAAAAAGATCAGACTGGTATTAGATATAAAAGGGTCTGATATTCCCGGTTTTACAACCCGGTCTGTTGATAATGGTTTATCTGTTAATCTGCTATCAGATCAAAAAATGCATAACCAACAAAACAGGCATGAGAAAATTCACCAAAGGGAAACCGGCAAGATAATGCCGGAGTCCAACATGCATGAAAATATGGGGCAGGCCAGTAATCGGTCGGAGACCGTAATTACCAAAATACAGACTCCGGATATGCTTAACCGGGTTCCTGTAAATCCGGAACCTTTGGATAATGATATTGAAGAACATGAAATGGAAAATGTTGTCAAAGCGCAAAAAAATCCCAAAGGAAACCGTGCGAAAAAACCGATTCCTGAAAATGAATTGACCCGGTCGGTAGCAGATGACGGTCACCGGGACACCGCAGTTTTTCAGAAATGTCTTGGGTATTATAAAGCTGAAGACTGGTCCGGCACCATCGAAAAACTAAAGCATCTCATCAAAAAATATCCGGAAGGAAAATATACTGAGAAGGCATACTTTCTCCTGATAAAATCTTATGAAAAATTGAGTGCCCGATCTATTTCAGATCAATTTAATGAAATTAAAAAACATTATGAAAATGCCCTCAATAAATTTTCCGAATCAAATTATATGCCGGAGGCCCTTCTCAGTATAGGCAACATATATTTTAAAATCAAAAATTATTATGAGGCCCTTGGATATTATAACCTTGTTATAAAGAAAGATAAAGATTCAGTGTCGGCGGTGAAGGCGTTGATGAACAAGGTAAACATATTGCTTCTAAGAGAAAAAAGAGAAGATGCCCTGTCCGCTTTGACCGTTTTAGAAGATATAACCTCACTGTCCCCGAAGATGCCTGAAAGAATAGAAGCAAAAAAATTAAAGGCAAAGATCCTCTATGAAATGAACCGGTTTTATGATTCTCTTAATATTCTTAAAAAGCTTAAGCAGACAGATCCTGAAAACATAATTAAGTTTCCGGAGATTTCACTATATTTGGGATACAACTATTATCAGCTTGGAGATAATATCAGATCCAGAAAAAACCTATTCAGATTTTATAATAGTTGTCCCGGTCGAGAAGTGAATCATCTCATACTGACCCAGATTGGCGATACTTATAAGAATGAGGGGTTACTGCAGGATGCTGTAAAAATCTATAGAATGGTCCTTGAACGCTACCCAAAAACTGATGGTGCGATTATCAGCAAAATCAGGCTGGCTGAACAACAGGAACAAGAGGATTTGATGGCAAAAACCAAAAAAGAGATCGGTTCACCCAAAGAGATTTATAAAAACATTGTTAACACTTCTACTAATAATGATGAAAAGAACGCTTTGCTACAACTTTCATCGCTGAAGCTGGCCATTACCTATCAGAAAGATAAAGAGTACAAAAAGAGTCTTAACGTTCTAAAGGAGTTGCAAAAAAAATATCCTGGCACATACCTGAAAAAGGAAATGAGGCATGCGTTATTCATGACCATTGAAGGTATCCTAACGCAAGAGATAAAAGAGAAAAAGTATATAAACATCATAAATTTCTACCTAAATGAAAAAGAGCTGTTTTTAAGCGTTAATGCTCCTGAGCTGTTTTTGCCCGTTGCCAGAGCCTTTAATGAAATAAATCTTGAGGAAGCGTCCACAGAGCTTTTTAAAAAGGCGGACCTCCTTTTGTCGGACAGGGAAAAGCCCCCGGATCTTTTGTTTTTTGTAGGCAGTTATCTTTTTAAAATAAAACAATTTAAAAGCGCCCTAGAGAAATTTGACATGTTGATAGATAATCACCCATTAGACAGATACGTCTCAGATGCATACCGGTTAAAGGGAAGTATTCTTTTAGGGCAAAAAAGATATAAGCTGGCGGTGGAAACTTTTTCTGCGGCCTTAAGATACCCTGTAACAAGATGCAAAAAAACAATGCTTTTGATAGAAAAAGCCAAGGCATTAACGGGCAGCAATTCTAATAAGAATGCCTTAGAGGCAATAAAAGAGGCAATCGGCATAAAAAAAGATTGCAGTTTTCCAGATTACAATATCTGTCAGGAGATCGGAGACCTCTATCTTAATCTCGGTTATGCCAACAAAGCCATTCCATTCTTTAATCAGGCCGTGGGTACGGCAACGGAGAACAGCGATAAAATCTATTTAAAGTTTAAAATTGCTCAATGCTATTTGCGGTTAAACAAAATAGAAGATTCCCTTGCTCTCTATAATCAAATTTCGAGTCTCAATGATCCGTTCTGGAGCAAGCTTGCTAAGGAAAGAATCACAGAACTTACTTTTATTAAAGATATAAATTCCGAAATGTTAAATTGAGGCCTAAAAATAGGAGAAAGTATTTAGAGATGATAAGAAAAAAGGTGTTGATCGCTGAAGACAATACTAACGGTCAGTCAAATCATATATGCAAAGTGTTTATTGAATCCGGCTGTCAGGTTAAAACCACGAATAACGGCCAAACCGCTTTTGAAGAAATCATCAGAGAACACTATGATATGGTTATAACGGACATGAATTTGCCACAGTCAGATGGGTTCGGCCTTTTAAAACGTATAAAAGAAGTCAATGCATCTTTGCCGGTTATTCTCATTTCAGCGAATGCCGGGGTCACGGAGGCGGTGGAGGCGATGAAACTGGGAGCCAAAGATTTCCTGTTAAAACCGTTGACGCCCGAGATGATAGGAATCATTGTCTCATACATATCCAATGGGTTTAATGCGACTGATAAGAAATCGTCTAATGGTAAATTTACAATAATAACCAAAAATAAGGAAATGATAAGGCTGTTACAGGTGGCAAAAGAGGTAGCAGACAGCAATGCATCCGTTTTTATTCAAGGAGAGTCCGGAACCGGCAAAGAACTGTTTGCCAGGTATATCCACAATTACAGCTCCCGGAAAGATAAAGCCTTTGTGGCCATAAATTGTGCCGCACTCCCTGAAACCTTGCTGGAAAGCGAACTGTTCGGCCACGAAAAGGGGGCCTTCACCGGTGCATTCTCCATGAAAAAAGGGAAGTTTGAACTGGCCAATCATGGAACGTTGCTCCTGGATGAAATCAGTGAGATGGATTATCATCTTCAATCAAAACTCTTAAGGGTTTTGCAGGAAAGGGAGATTGACAGGCTCGGTGGAGCCGCTCCGGTACCCGTGGATGTTCGATTTATTGCCACCACAAACAGGGATATAGAAAAACAGATTGATGAGGGAAAATTCAGGGAAGATCTTCATTATCGCTTGCATGTTATACCGTTTTATTTGCCTCCATTGCGAGAGCGGAAAGATGATATTCCCTGGCTGGCAGATTATTTCGTCAAAAAATACTGCAGGATAAACAGACGCTCTGTCAACGGATTGACGAAAGAGGCGCTGACGTCACTGATGCAGATGTCATGGAAGGGAAATGTAAGGGAATTTGAGAATGTAATTGAGCGGGCGGTTCTTATGTGTAAAGGAGATTTTATTGACAGCGAAAATCTGTTTATAACTGAGAAGAATAGACAGCCCGAAAATGCAACACATTTTTTTAAGCCGACAGTTTCTTTGAAAGAAATGGAGAAAAATGTGATTTTCACCGCCCTGGACCAGACAAAGGGAAACAGGACTCATGCCGCCGAAATATTAGGGATAAGCGTTCGGACATTGAGGAACAAATTAAATGAATACAGAGAAAAAATGGAAATTCAATAAAATAGGCATGGAAATTGCTAATATTTTATTTTGTCCTGAAAAGCTTGGTCCTTTAGGCCGGGTCAGAGTTTTCCGGCTCTGCCTGAATAATCGCTGCAAGAGTGTGAAGTGAACTAAAGTTTAAAGTGAGCTAAAGTTAAGGAATCTTGTCAATTATATAAAAACAGCGGAGCGAAGCGACACCATAACCCTGGCCCAGACCGATTACCAATACGCTATATTCAAAAAGGCAGGTTTGCAATGATGTATAGGCGATATCAATATACGCGGACGAGTCGCACCAGGGCGGGCTTTAGGCATTTTAGATCATTTTAGATCACTTTAGGCACTTAATGAAAGGAGAATAGTATGCCGGATAACCTATCGTTTGGTAAAATATTCAATAACCTTGATAAGGCAATCGGCGTCACTCAGAAAAGAAACGCTGTTATAGCCAGTAACATAAGCAATATAGATACTCCAAAATACAGACCCAAAGATATTAACTTCAAAGAAGCTTTGGCACGGACCCTGGAAACCGATAATGAACTGAAGTTGAACAGAACAAATTCCGGGCATATGGATATAGAAATGAATCCTCAGGGAATCGAAACTTTTGAGGAAAAAGGAGAATGGAACGGTTATAATTGGGTCAATATAGATAAGGAGATGACAAAACTTACAGAAAATAATTTGATATACAGGGAAGCGGTTGAGACGCTTTTAAGAAAAATAGCTTTAATTAAAGAAGTCATTAAAGAAGGAGGACGATAGGATGAATTTTCTGGTATGTCTTGAGACAAGCGCCTCAGGGCTTTATGCTCAGAGAAAACGGATGGATATCATTGCAAGCAATCTGGCCAATATTGAGACAACTCGAACGGAAAAAGGGGGGCCTTACCGAAGAAAAATGGTGGTTATGAGCACAAAACCGCCGACCCGGAACTTTGGCGATATGTTAAATTCAAGTGTTGAGGGAGTTCAAATTGAAGATGTGGTTGAGGATCCGAGCCCATTTAAAAAAGTGTATAATCCAGGTCATCCGGATGCGAATGATGAAGGGTATCTGCTCAAGCCGAATATTGATCTTGTTGTTGAAACCACAAACATGATGATGGCCAAAAGGGCATTTGAAGCCAATATAGCGGTTGTTAAAGCGACAAGAAAGATGGCCATTAAAGCACTTGAAATAGGGAGATAACCCATGAATGATCTAAAAATTGGAAATTTACAGCAGGTGGTCCCCAAAACTAATAAAACCGTTAAACCCGGAAGTCAGGCAGAGTTCGGCAAAGTTATAAAGGGGGCTGTTGACAGGGTCAATGGAATGGAAAGAGAAGCAAATCGATCGATTGTGGATCTTCTGAACGGCAAAGCGGATATTCATGAGACAATGATAAACCTCCAGAAGGTCGATATATCGATGCGTCTGCTTCTTACCATAAGAAACAAAGCTGTGGAGGCATATAGAGAAATAATGCACATGCAGTTTTAAAATGCCTGAAGTGAGCTAAAGTTTAGGCAAAAAACACATATGTGAATAACAAATTTCAAGTTTCAAGTCGCCAATTACGAGGAGGCTGCCAGAATGAATGAGTCGGTCAGGCAATTTTTAAATTTATTAAATTCACTCCCTATTTCTAAAAAGATCAGTATGGTCTTTGTTATTATTCTTGTGGTTACCGGATTTGCCTTAATGTTTTTTTGGACAAATCAGGAAAATTATCAAGTGTTATTTTCCGATCTTTCCCAGAGGGATGCAAGTGCTATTGCCTCCAAGCTAAAGGAAAGAAACACCCCATACAGGGTTGAGGGCGGCGGCACCATGATAATGGTCCCGGAAGAAAAAGTATACGAATTGCGTCTGTCACTGGCGGGTGACGGTCTGCCGAACGGGGGTAATGTGGGCTTTGAAATATTTGACCATACAGATTTTAAAACCACTAAATTTGTACAGGAATTGAATTACCGGAGAGCCCTGCAAGGTGAGCTGGCAAGAACCATAAACCGGTTTAAAGAGGTAAATGATTCCAGAGTGTTTATCGCTATTCCTGAAGAATCTCTTTTTATCGAAGACCGTAAGCCGGCATCAGCGTCAATTCAGTTGGATTTGCGGTCAAACTTACCCCCTGCAAAACTTACTGCAATAGTACATCTTATTGCCAGTGCCGTTGAAGGACTCGAACCGGAACATGTCACGGTCGTCGATACAAAAGGGAGGCTTATCTTTAAGGGTGGGACCGGTGATGAATCTTCATCCGAACTCAGCAATACGCAGTTAGATTATAAAACCAATGTTGAAAGTGAGATAAAAACAAACGTTCAAAGTATGCTGGAAGGGATTGTAGGTTCCGGCAAGGCAATCGTTAGAGTAACTGCCGAAGTCGATTTTGATAAGATTACCTTAAGTGAGGAGGAATATGATCCATCAGCAGCCGCTGTCAGAAGTTCGAGGAATATTGAGGAGGTTATGCAGGCAGGTGAAAAGGAGAATAACGTTGCGGAGACATTAATTGACAAGAGAAGAGGTGTTGTATCGTCACCAAATCAAACCCAGAATAAAAAGACGAAAAAAGACGTTGCCACAAATTATGAAATTAATAAAATCATAAGGACAACATTAAAACCCGCAGGAGAAATTAAACGACTTTCAGTTGCAGCAGTCATTGATGGGAATTATGAGCTGGAAAATTTAGAAGATGGAACAACCAAAAGAAAATACATCCCGAGAAGTGAAGAGGAAATTAAAACATTTCAAGAAATAGTTAAAAAAGCCATGGGGTATAATGAAGACAGAGAAGATCAGGTCTCGGTAAGTTCCAT
>JAFDEW010000353.1 GCA_019310125.1 Deltaproteobacteria bacterium
AATTATCTTCACTTTCAGCTATTTTAGAAGGGAAAAGGGACTCCATCTCTGAAATAATCGTTTCTTCATCGGTATTTCTGGCCGTGGAAAGCTCTGTGACCAAAAGTGTTTGGGCCGTATCATAAAGTTTGCGTTCACCAAAGGAAAGATCTTTTGTTAATTTCAACAAAGAAAGGTCTCTGTAAACTTCGGCCACATCATAAAGGGAACCGGTTTTGATCTTTTCCATGTATTCCCTGTACCTGCGATTCCAGGTCTGGGTCTCACCGGGAAACTCCTCCCTTTTTTTCATAACTTCGTATATTTTGGAAATCTCTTTTTCGTCGATCACATCCCTCAGACCGACCTGTTCAACATTCCATGTGGGAATCATGATCGTCATTTGGTTTTCGAGAATTTTCATCATATAAAAATCATGTTCTTCACCGTTAACGATCTTGCTCTCGATGGAATTAATTTTCCCGACACCATGTGCCGGATAAACCGCAAGATCCCCGGCTTTAAATTCCCTCACTTTCTGCTTAGGTGCTTCTGTATTTTCGTTATGCTTTTTCATACTCATTTTAACACCAGTGTGTTTGCTTTCATATTTGTCATGGGTCGCTGGTTATATACCAATTAACCCATCTTGCCCGATGAATCGAGTTTTTCGCTACGCTTCATTAATTTTTAATTAACCTCATACCATATAATCAACGAACAATCAATAAAAAAGGACCGACGCCAATTACGCCGATCCTTTTTTAGTTAAACAAGTTTTATGAATGTTTTATTACAGCAAAAATGGTACCATCAGCAATGCAACAACATTCAGTATTTTGATCATCGGGTTAACGGCCGGTCCTGCGGTATCCTTGTAAGGATCGCCAACCGTGTCTCCGGTAACGGCCGCTTTGTGAGCATCGCTACCCTTGCCGCCCAGATGGCCGTCTTCAATGTATTTCTTGGCATTGTCCCAGGCAGCTCCACCGGTGGTCATGGAAATGGCAACAAAAACACCGGTAACAATACTTCCGATCAAAAGTCCGCCCAAAGCGACCTTGCCAAGCAAGAGACCGACAACAATTGGCGCAACCACCGGCAAAAGTGCCGGAACAATCATTTCACTTAGAGCAAACTTGGTCACGATGTCAACACAGGCTGCATAATCGGGTTTGGCAGTACCTTCCATGATGCCCGGAATTTCGCGGAACTGGCGGCGAACCTCTTCAACCACTGCGCCGCCGGCATTGCCCACCGCTTTCATGGCAATGGAAGCAAACAGGTACGGCAAAAGACCGCCGATAAAAAGACCAATGATAACATTTACGTCGGACAGGTCGAATCTAATGGCCGCAGCGCCTTCTTTGGCGTGCATGGCAAATTCCTGTACATAGGCTGCAAACAGAACCAGAGCCGCCAGACCGGCAGAACCGATGGCATATCCCTTGGTAACCGCTTTGGTGGTGTTTCCGACAGCATCCAGAGGATCTGTGACCGCCCGGACGCTTTCATCCATTCCCGCCATTTCAGCAATCCCGCCGGCATTATCGGTAATGGGCCCGTAAGCATCAATGGCGATAACCATACCGGTCATGGAAAGCATGGACATGGCTGCCATGGCAATACCGTAAAGACCCGCAAAGTGATATGACATATAAATTGCCAGACAGATGGTAAGAACCGGAGCGGCAGTGGCCTGCATGCTCACGGCCAGACCGGCAATTATATTTGTGCCGTGGCCGGTTGTGGATGCTTGCGCAATCTGTTTAACCGGTGAGTAAATGCCTGTGTAAAATTCCGTAATGATAACGATGACAACGGTAAGAATAAGTCCGATAAGCGTGCAATAGTAGATGTTCATGGCGGAAATGGTACCCAAGTCGCCCATGAACTTGTTGCAGGCATAGTAGAATACAACAGCCGCCATGATGGCGGCACCGAACATTCCCTTGTACAGGGCGCCCATGATATATTCACTCTTTCCGAGTTTCACAAAGAAAACAGCGATCGCAGAAGCGACGATTGAGATAGCGCCGAGCACCAGCGGGAATTCAATCACCATTTGGTTTCCGGGAAAAAGAAGACTACCGATCAGCATGGCGGCTACGGCCGTAACCGCGTATGTCTCAAAAAGGTCGGCTGCCATACCCGCACAGTCACCAACATTGTCACCCACATTGTCGGCAATGGTAGCCGGGTTCCTGGGGTCATCTTCAGGGATGCCGGCTTCGACTTTGCCGACCAGGTCAGCTCCCACATCAGCTCCCTTGGTAAAGATCCCGCCGCCCAGCCGTGCGAAAATAGAAATCAGGCTTCCGCCAAAACCTAAGGCCACCAGTGCCATAACATCATGGGTTACGGTATAAAACCCGGCTACGGCTGTTAGTGCCAGACCGGCCACTATCATTCCGGTAACTGCACCGCCCTTGAAGGCCAGAGACAGACCGGCCGCAAGCCCTTTTCTGGAGGCTTCCGCGGTTCTTACATTGGCGAGAACCGATACCCGCATTCCGATATATCCTGCCATGAATGATGCGACGGCACCGATCAAAAATCCAATGGCGAATTTTGCGCCAAGGGTGACAAAGATTATAATGAAAATAATGATGCCGGCGATGCCCATACTTTTGAGCTGGCGGTTTAAATATGCAATAGCGCCTTCTTGAATAGCGGTGGCAATCTCCTGCATCTTTTCATTTCCGGCAGGCGCTTTTTTGACAACTCCGGCCAGTATAATCGCAAAAACCACTCCTGCAACACCTACCAGCGTGCAATACAACGGTAAATTATTCAATACAGCTTCCATTCTTCCCTCCATCTGAATAGTTAACTTGAAATTACAATTCTTTTATCGTTGAACCTGTTCATTCCCTCCTTTGTACCTTTACAAAGGATTGTACCTACGGCATCCCGGGCCTCTGTAATGATCCGGTGTAAAACTTTTTTTTCTTTTATAGTAAATTTTCCCAGAACATAATCAGCAGCACTAATCCCGGCCTCGGGGCGCCCGACGCCCATACGAAGACGTACAAAGTCACCTCCGCCAAAGGCATCTATTATTGATCTTACACCTTTGTGTCCCCCATCCCCTCCTTTCTCCTTTATTTTTATTCTTCCAAAAGCAAGGTCTATGTCATCGTGAACAACCAACATGTCCTCGCTTAATATCCTGTAATATCTTG
>JAFDEW010000354.1 GCA_019310125.1 Deltaproteobacteria bacterium
ATTTAGGGAAAGACTTAAACAAGGTGTTTAAGGCGCAATAGGGGTCGGGCCACGGTAACCAACCATAATAACAGCAAAAGAGGCCTAAAACAGCCCCTAAAATCGTCTTAAACCACTCTTTTTGGCACCAAAAAGAACGTGTTAAGCTAAATAGTATTTCAAAAAAATCCTTAGACTTCTTATTTTGCACTAATATTGCATCAGTTTCTGGGCAAGGCGGTGAAGATCCGGATTGGCCAGGGCGGAGACTTTTTTCTTTACAGCACGGGAATAATACTCTCTCTCGGTTTTATTTAGCGGTTCACCTTTTAATTTCTTTTTAAATAATTCCTTTTGCTTTGGGGAGAACACCTGCGACAAAGCATACTCAAGAGATAATTCTTCATATTTTTCTTTCAGTTGTTTTGTTTTTTTAGCATCCTTTTTAAAATAATTATTAAATATTTCGAATAATCGGTCAGGGATAAACCGTTTTTTACCGACATAAAAAATATCACCATAGGCTATATTATTTCTGAACTTTTGCAGGCGCACTGCGTCTTGATCGGATAGTTGCTTTTTTAGCTGGTTCGACCAGTCAAATGACAAATGATAGTATTGATACAGCGCCAGTGACAATAATAACAAATCTTGAAAACTTTCTTGATCCTCCCTCGTTATTAAATTCTTCAGGACCTGGTCCTTATCAAAAGAATACTCATGGGCTGCATTAGCCAGCAATACAGGGAATGCTTCCCATAACCGTGTGTCTTTGCTTTTAACAACCTCAGCAAGTGTTTTATTCGCATTAAAATCCTCCTTTGGTTCCATAAGTGAAAAACCAAGACGATCTAAATTTTCAAATATTTTATCATTTACCATATAGTTTTTCCTTTCCAAGGAGGTCTAAAAAATGATCCAGGTGCACACCTATACGATCTTCCGAAATATCATAACTGGCTAACTCTTTAAAATGCTGAATAAAACGCTTTATATCAATTTCATCCTTTCGTGCTCTTACCAGCATTAGACAATCTTCAAAATCAACACTTGCCCCACGAAAAAGTTTGCTTGCGATCAAATCATAGTGGTTTAAGATGCCGATATATAGACGAGAAAATTCTTTTAATAATATATGGTTCCCTTCCTCTAATGGAGATGCCAACAATTCTGTGGTGTGAATACGTTTCCCCGGAAATAGATCAAATATGAATTTCTCCTCTTTTTTCTGCCAACCTGACCCCGTTGTTTGTTGGTAGCCCAAGTCTTTTAATATTTTGATTAAATATATATATTCGGCTTCATCAGGCACCAGAAAATCGACATCTTTTGTAGATGCTTTTATATCCAACAAGGTTAATGCCGTTCCTCCGCAAGCAATGAGATGGATTTTACGTCTTAAAAATCCGTTCCATTGTGCTAAAACATCTAACAATGTCTGTTTATTGATTCTATAATCCATTTGTTCCATGAATTAGTACAATTTATTGTATAAATATGATCAATCAATTGTACCTATATATACAATTGTGAACATTCAATGTCAAGAAATAAAAAAAACAGCGATTGAACAAACAACCACTGTAACTTTTTATATAATTCGCTCGGGGTCGGACAACGGTAACCAACTATAATAACAGCAAAAGACGCCTGAAGCAGGCCCTAAAATCTTCTTAAACCACTCTTTTTGCCCCCAAAAATGACCTTTTAAGGGTGACACATCTCATGGATCTTGCTAATCGTTCAGCATGGCCAGACCATTACGTATAGAATTTAAGGGCGCCTTGTACCACATTATATCCAGAAGAAACGGTCTATATACGATCAAATCGGGGAGTTATTCGGTCTAACGTATTCCGCGGTGAGCCGCAGGGTATTGCGGCGAAGGCGAATAAAGGTTTGATTAGAATTGCAAAATTTCACGGGGTGGTTATGGAACAAAAAGCGTTTCAGGATTATTACAAAGATCACTCAAGCCATTGCTATGGATGCGGGAGGTTGAATCCTTATGGTTTGCAAATAAAAAGCTATTGGGACGGAGATGAAACGGTTTGCAGGTTTCACCCCCAACCTTACCACACCGCAATGAAAGGATTTGTTTATGGCGGATTAATCGCTTCTGTCATTGACTGTCATAGTACAGCCACTGCAGCGGCAGCCAGTTACAGAGCCCAAAACCGGGAAATGGATACCGACCCCGAGCTTCGGTTTGTAACTGGATCACTTCATGTGGATTATCATCTTCCCACTCCCATTGATC
The DNA here is from genome assembly GCA_019310125.1 of Deltaproteobacteria bacterium. Taxonomy (GTDB): domain Bacteria; phylum Desulfobacterota; class Desulfobacteria; order Desulfobacterales; family UBA11574; genus S5133MH16. Next base: position 2,240 of record JAFDEW010000354.1, read on the forward strand.
GTCCCATGGATCTCAGAGCGACCATTAAACAGATTAAAGGCAGAAAAGTCATAGTAAAGGTATCGCTATTTTCCGGTGACAAACTTTGTGCAAAGGGAGAAGTATTGGCCATACAAATACCGGATAAGCTAAAAAATATCGTTGTCGCCCCCTGAATTGTGTGGGCGCTTGGGATGTGCGCTCGCACTCGGCGCTCGGGCGGCGCTCGGGGCCTGACCACACTAACCAGCTATAATAAAAGCAAAAAAAGCCCAAAACATGAAGTAAAATCTTCTTAAACCACTCTTTTTGACCCCAAAAGAAACCTGTTAAGCCAAATAGTTTCCATCCAGAAATTGCCCTTTTGCTTGCCCAATGAAATGTTCACCCCGTTAAATTCGCAGACCATTTAACTGGGGCAGAGCCTATTTCATCGGGGCGGAGCCTATTTCTCTGGGGTCAATCTGCGGAATACCTTGTGCGGCGTACCACTTGTATGCCTCCGCGCAATTCCTTGATTGCCTTGACCTTGAGAAAAATTGCTAATTTCTGCATTGGAAACCTAATATTGTGGGGCTGTTGACACTGCTATTGAGTGATGCTAATCAACACAAATTCACTTCAATTCGTCACAAATAGGGCAAATGGTTAAACTGATTCAACATGAAAGTCTGCTACAGTAGCAGCTGTTTAAAACACAACATATGGTCTATCACACTTCCTCTTATGATTATTTAGAAAGGGCGCGAGAACGATTTGCTGAAGGATCTCACCAAGCATTATTCTACGCGGCGCTCGAACTGCGTTGTGGAATTGAACAGCGTATACGAGAATATTCAAGCGTCCAAAAACAGATCTCCAAAAGACTACAGAAAGGATGGCGGATCACTCATTTAGGGAAAGACTTAAACAAGGTGTTTAAGGCGCCGATGAAACAAAAGGGGATCCAATAATCATCCTATACTACACTCCTGTAACATCAGGATTACAGAATATTTGTAAAAAACTGGAAAACTATCTCCATGCAATGGAAGAATCCCAACCAGACGAATCTGAATGGTGGCAAGATTTTAAATGGTTATTAAAAAGGGGCATTAAAGGCCTTGAGAGCGCTACAAAGGGAAATCTAATGGGCATTCCATTGATTAACCCAAAGACCAATGAACTTACCATGCATACCCAATTTGAAACAAACGACTCGTTGTTTGAAAAGTTCAGCGCAGTTCTAAAAGAAACGCAACAGATGAATTTTAAGGTTCGGTATTTGGATGCAGAAGTGTTTTAGATTTGGCCTGACGAAGTTAACCTAAAACATTGAGATAAAAGATCAGCCAGGCCCTTCAGATACCGTCATAGAGGCCGTCAGGGGCCGTATTTGATGCGATAAATTTGACGGTCTCGTAAAAGTCCAACTTCTGCGTTGTGCTGCATTTCGCAATCATTCAACGTACGAAAAGTACGCCTCATGATTACAAAATTTGCACGCCTTGAATTTGAACTTTTTACGAAACCGTCT
>JAFDEW010000355.1 GCA_019310125.1 Deltaproteobacteria bacterium
TTTTTTTTTTTTTTTTCCAGATATTATTCCTTTAAAAGCAATTAAAAGCAATGTTACAATTTGCATGTGCTGTCATCGCACATACAGCTTCCATCGACCTCAAAAGCATAAATAATTTTAGATTCCATTTCAGCCTGTTTGGCTGAGATGGGATTAAAATGTATATTGGCAATCTTGTCAATGAGTTCAACTTTTTCAGGTATGGATTCAATGCCCGTTGAGATGACCTTGCCGGTCGCTCCTTCGAGAATGTCTGCATCCTCACCGTTTGTAACAACAACCACCGGCACCTGATAAGGGGCCACGAGTCTTGAGGCAGCCAGCGCGGGACGATGCCGGGTTACCAGAGAACCGGGACCATATTTCAGAATAATACAGATTTTGTCTTCAAGTTTAATGGTATAATCGATTTTTAAAACAGCTTTCTTGTTTGCGGCAGTTATAAGAAGTTTGCGGCCGGGTTGGATCTCTTTTTTAAGATATCCTTTATGTTCCACAAGAAGGCGAGCCAGTTTCTGTCTGTATCTTTCGTCATGGGTGTCCTCGATAGTTTCACCGGTAATATAATCGACCAGTTCGCCGAGTATGAGATGATGCCCTTGTGTATTGTTCACACTTCTCAAACCTTTCTAAGCCTGATATCCTTTAAGTTTTAGCGAGTTACCATCCGGTCGTCTCAACGCCCGAACCGGAAAATACTTTGTCGGAAAATACATAACATTCAATAAAAACTAATGAAAACATAAAACAAGATTTTCAGGATGTAAAGTTTCAAATATTGCTTTACAATTTATTTTTCCTGTGAATAACTGGCATCATATGAATATCCGTGAAGAATTTGAAAAACGTGAAAAGGGCTTTATATCTCCGTTCGGATGTTTGAGCGCCGAATTCCGGGGACGTATGAGAAAGGAACCCCCTTGTCCCATCCGAACCGCTTTCCAGGTGGACAGGGACCGGATTGTATATTCCAATGCCTTCAGACGCTTAAAGTATAAAACCCAGGTTTTTTTGGCTCCTTTGGGCGATGAGTACCGAACCCGCCTTACCCATACACTCGAAGTGTCAGAAATCGCAAGAACAATAGCACGAGCCATGCGTCTTAACGAGGATCTGACTGAGGCCATCGCCTTAGGCCATGACTTGGGTCATACCCCCTTTGGTCATGGCGGTGAGACCATTCTCAAAGAAATATATTCGCCGGATTTCACACATAAAGAACAGAGCCTGCGTGTTGTTGATATTCTGGAAAAAAACGGTAAGGGGCTAAATCTCACCTATGAAGTTCGAGACGGAATTTTAAAGCATTCCAAGGGGTATGGAAAAATTATTCCGGATGATCCCAATGAACGAGCCGTTACAATTGAGGGAAATATTGTCCGTATTGCCGACATTATGGCATATCTTAATCATGATTTGGATGACGCCATCCGAAGCGGTGTTATCAGCAGAAATCAAGTTCCTGATTCATGTACTAAAATTCTTGGACGTACGCATTCCGAACGCGCAAATACCATGATTAAGGATCTTGTATTTTCAACCAATGTTCGCGAGGAAAAATTATGTCTTAAAATGAGCGATGAGGTGTATTCCAGCATGACCGAACTAAGGGAATTTCTTTATAATAATGTGTACCGTTCACCAAAGGTCCATGGAGAATTCATCAAGGCCAAAAAGATTTTGTCCGAACTCTACACATACTGTCTGGAAAACGAAAAGATGTTAAAAAGAGAACTCAAAGCCATGCATATGGAAGCGTGCAATCATGAAAACCAACCCGCTGAGAGGACTGTTTGTGATTTCATCGCAAGCATAACCGACCGATACGCTCTAAATCTTTACGCAAAAATCTTTTTCCCTTCGCCTCAGTTTTGAGGGTCTCATAAAAGACCTTTTACAAATGCGTCCATTATAGCCCGAACCATTTTTATGGGGAGCATTATCGATTTGTTAAAATGGTTCTCACGCATTAACTTATTTATTTTTGAGCGAAAACCTCGCCATCGGGTGTCAGGTTTCAGGTGTCAGGAATCGCCAGGCCTGAAACCTGAACAATGACACCTGAAACCAAAAAGTCGTGGAAAGCTATTAACAAACTGGTAATGCACCCTTTTTATGCTCGACTACCCTGCTGCAACTATGACGTCACCACCCAGTATACTGCGAATGCTGCCGAAAATCGACGGCAAAATCTATGCGCCTTTTTTAGAGCGATTAAAAATAATTTATTCAGCTATGGACAAAAAATATCAGGAAGCTGCTGATTATTATAATTTCCATTGTACGGGCTGTGAGGACAGTTGCTGTTTTACCCGATTCTATCATCATACCCTTTTGGAATACCTTTATATTATGGAAGGGTACCATACCCTTGTTCATGAAAAAAAGGTAGAAGTGAAACACAGGGCTTTGGAAGTATGTCGGAAAACCCGTGAGGCCGATGAAAAAGGGGCTCCTGTCAGATGGATGTGCCCCCTTAATGTTAATAATTTGTGTTTGATTTATACGTACCGGCCAATGATATGCAGATTGCACGGTATTCCCCACGTACTTCAGAGGCCCGGTCAGGGGGTGTTGTATTCCGAGGGGTGCGAAGTTTTTGCCGAACAGTGCCAAGGAAAAGCGCGCTTGGAATTTGACCGCACCCCATTTTACATAAAAATGGCCGAACTGGAAAAGGAACTGAAACAGGCGGTCGGTATGACGCAAAAGATAAAAATGACTGTGGCGCAGATGGTAACAACCTTTTAATACCATAATTTTGATGAATTCGTAAAAAGTCCGATTTAGACGGTTTCGTAAAAAGTTCAAATTCCCCCGAATAAATCTCTCGGGATAAAAAGGCGTCGCAAATTTTGTAATCATGAGGCGTACTTATCGTACGTTGAATGATTGCGAAATGCAGCACAACGCAGAAGTTGGACTTTTTACGAGACCGTCAATTTTAAGCACGTTAGATCAGTATATCCCATATGAAATATATAGAAATAGAAGATATAGACAAACTGCCCGGAAAAAGACTTAAACAGGGGGATAATTTTAATTTTCGATGTTACCCGGGCATTGCCTGTTTTAATCGATGTTGCCGCAATCTTAATCTTTTTTTATACCCTTACGATGTTGTCCGGCTGAAAAACAGGCTT
>JAFDEW010000356.1 GCA_019310125.1 Deltaproteobacteria bacterium
ACTGTTTTTTTTAGCCCGTTGATTCGCTGCCCGGCAGATCGACTCCCTCTCGGATGACTTCAGTTCCGGCCTTTCCGGCAACGGCCTGCTCTATACCTTCAAGAGAAGTGATGACAGATCTTCCACCACATCTCAGAACAACCTGCATGGCCGCCTCTATTTTGGGTTTCATGGAACCCGGAGCAAAATGGCCTTCTTTTAGGTATCGTTGCGCTTGTTCAAGCGTCACAGAGCTGAGGAATTTTTGATTCTTGGTGCCATAGTTAAGGGCAGCTCCTTGGACATCCGTTGCAATTAAGAAAATATCCGCCCCAACTTCCTCTGCTAATTTTGCACCGGCCAAATCTTTATCGATAACCGCATCAATTCCTTGAAAGGCCCGTCCTTCACGGATTACCGGTATTCCACCGCCTCCGCAACAAATAACTATAAAGTTCATTTCGATAAGTTTTTTGATCTCACGTTTTTCAACAATACTGACAGGCGTAGGTGACACAACCACCCGCCGGTATCCTTTAGCAGTTTTTCGCATTGGATATGGAAAGGATGCAGCTTCTTTTTCCGAATAAACAGGGCCGATAGGTTTTAAGGGGTTTTTAAAGGCCGGGTCATTTTCATCCACAACCACATAACTGATAAGGCTGACCAGGGGTTGGGTATGGATCCCTATTTCCATGAGTTCGCTGTCCAATGTCGATTCTATCATGTAGCCGATTTGCCCTTGGGTTTGTGCAACGAGAATTTCCAGGGGTAATTTGGGAACCGCATGGCAGTGTTCTTGCTGTAGCAACAAGTTGCCCACCTGGGGCCCGTTACCGTGTGTGATGATAATTCTATATTTTCTGGAGAGCCTGGCTATTTGCCGAATGGGTACCTTCAGATTTTCAAATTGCTCTTCAATGGTGCCTTTCTGACCTTTCCGAACGAGAGCATTGCCGCCAAGAGCCACTATCAGTATTTTATTTTCGTTTTTCATTCAAGCTCGCTTCGCCTGATTTTATAAAATCGTAGAATTTTTGAAACGTTCATTTGATGGTTTCGTAAAAAGTCCGATTTAGACGGTTTCGTAAAAAGTTCAAATTCAAGGCGTGCAAATTTTGTAATCATGAGGCGTACTTTTCGTACGTTGAATGATTGCGAAATGCAGCACATAAGCACTTCTTCCAATAAAGGCCTGCCATGATCACGATATTCATAGTACACTCTAAGCGTGGGTTTGTCGATTGAAACAAGTTTGGGAAGATCAATGGGGGTTGCAAAGAGAACCTGGTCACAATCAACTTTATTAATGGTAATCTCCAAATCGTGAATCTGTTTTTTGCTGTATCCCATGGCAGGCAGCAGCGGGCCGATGTGGGAATACTTTTCGAAAGTTTCCTTTATGGTTCCGGAACTGTAAGGTCTGGGGTCAACAATACTTGCTGCTCCATACAATTTAGCGGCAATAGTTCCGGCCCCAAAAGGCATTCCTCCGTGAGTAAGCGTCGGGCCGTCTTCAACGACCAAAACACGTTTTCCCCGGATAAGTTCATGATGATCAACAAAAACCGCTGATTCAGCTAACACAATATCCGCATTTGGAGCATGTTTCTCAATGTTTTTTCGTACGCGTTTCACCTGGTCTGTATCCGCACTATCCACCTTATTAATTATCGCGATATCTGCCATAATCATGTTGGTTTCACCGGGATAATACAGCAGTTCGTCTCCTGCCCGATGAGGATCAAATATTACAATGTGAACATCCGGATAATAAAAAGGCGTATCATTGTTTCCGCCGTCCCAGACAATAACATCGGCCTCTTTCTCCGCTGCGCTAAGAATTTGAACGTAATCGATTCCCGCATAAACCACGATACCTTGATTCACCAAGGGCTCATACTCCTCTCTTTCCTCAATAGTACATTGATGCTTCTCAAAATCTGTATAACAGGCAAAGCGTTGTACAATCTGCTTCGTTAAATCCCCGTAAGGCATTGGATGCCGAACCACCACAACCCTTCTGCCTATTTTCCTCATGATCTTACATACATGACGAGTTGTTGGTGATTTGCCGCATCCCGTCCGTACGGCACAAATAGCCACAACCGGCTTTTTCGACCTGAGCATCGTATATGTGGCGCCAATAAGTATGAAATCCGCTCCCCCGGCCATAACCACAGAAGCCTTATGCATAAGGTCCACGTGGGAAATATCGCTGTAGGAAAACGCAACCAGATCCACTTTGCGCTGCTGAACAAGATCGGCAAGCTGATTTTCCGGATAGACGGGTATGCCCTCCGGGTAAAGTTCTCCCGAAAGCTCAGGCGGATAGCGACGATTTTCTATATCCGGTATCTGAGCGGCCGTGAAAGCGATGACCTTGTACCGGGAATTGTTTTTAAAATAGATATTGAAGTTGTGAAAGTCCCGACCGGCGGCGCCCATAATGATGACTTTTTCAATCATACGATTCCTCTGATGAATAACTATTTGAGAGATCAGGGAGTTTTTCTTTTAATCCCTCAAATAAAGCGGAATGAATGATCAGCAACGAAATCGTACACTGTTTGAATGCATTAGGGATCGTTGAGAAAGAACAGCGCTTTTTGGAATTCATAATGAAAAGATAAAATAATTTATCCATTCAACCTGTTTATTTTAAGCTTGATACACTGTTCTTTGGCTACGAGCCCTTATGCATGAGTTTGTACGATGCAGTTGCGGATTATTCATGGAGCGATTATATTAAATAAAATTTCCCGACCCCTCAACTATTTAATGGTCAAAACCTTTTCAATTCTCTCCATGGCCCAGTCGATTTCTTGTTTTGTAATCACAAGGGGTGGCGCAAAACGAATGATGTTCTCATGGGTTTCCTTACAAAGCAGCCCTTGCGCCATCAGCGCTTCACAATACTGGCGCGCTCCGCCGATCCCCGGGATGAATTCCACGGCGAGCATAAGGCCCTTGCCCCGGACTTCCTTTATATAAGAGTTTTTAATCTGTGCCAACTTAGACAGGAAATATTCCCCCATCACAGCAGCGTTTTCAATCATGTTCTCTTCAATTAAAACCTTAAGTGCGGTTCTGGCAACAGCGCAGGCCAAAGGGTTGCCCCCGAAAGTGCTGCCGTGTTCGCCCGGGCGCAACACATCCATGACTTCTTTGTTGGAAAGCACCGCAGAAATGGGATAGAACCCACCGGAAAGCGCTTTTCCGATGAGTGTTAAATCTGCTTCGATACCGTCATGCTGCTCTGCCAGAAGCTTGCCCGTCCGGCCCAAGCCGGTCTGGATTTCATCCAATATCAGAACCACGTTATTCTTCTCGCAGATGGATTTGGCCTTCTTTAGATATCCTGGAGGGGGAATAATTACCCCTGCCTCCCCCTGGATAGGTTCCACCATGAATGCGACGGTGTCTGGGGTTATCGCCGATTCCAGGGCACTTGTATCACCAAAAGGAATAATTTTGAAACCCGGGGTAAAAGGGCCAAACCCATCCCGGGAATGTTCATCCGTGCTGAACCCGACAATAGTAATGGTCCGGCCGTGGAAGTTATTCTCACATACGATAATCTCGGCCCGATCTTTGGCCACACCTTTTACCTTGTATCCCCACTTGCGAACCGCCTTGATGACCGTCTCGACCGCCTCGGCTCCGCTGTTCATAGGTAACACTTTGTGAGAATTGGTCAGCACACAGATCTCTTGATAAAGCAGCCCTAATTGATCATTGCGGAACGCACGAGAAGTCAGCGTTAGTTTCTGAGACTGTTCGATCATCGCGTTCATGATTTTCGGGTGGCAATGTCCCTGATTGATCGCCGAATAAGCGGAAAGGCAATCCATGTATTTTTTGCCTTCCACATCCCAGACCCAAACTCCTTGACCGCGGTGTAACACCACGTCAAGAGGCTTATAATTGTGAGCCCCGAATTTCTCTTCCAATCCTATGTAATACTGTGGATCCATTTTTACGCCTCTCACATTTCTATGGATTTTCGACTGACCTTAAGAAACCGAATAAAGTTTTTCGTATCTGCATCTTGATGAACTCGTAAAAAGTCCGATTTAGACGGTTTCGTAAAAAGTTCAAATTCAAGGCGTGCAAATTTTGTAATCATGAGGCGTACTTTTCGTACGTTGAATGATTGCGAAA
>JAFDEW010000357.1 GCA_019310125.1 Deltaproteobacteria bacterium
TATAAGTCAGTATCTCTAGCATCTGTACGATCCCTTCACGGCAGGGAATGCATTGACCGCACGATTCGTCTTTAAGGAAATCCAAAAAATATCTGGCAATGTTCACCATACAGGTATCATGGTCCATGACGATCATTCCGCCTGATCCCATGATAGCACCAAGCTCGGCCAGCTTCTGGTAATCTACAGGAGTATCAAGGAATTTCTCGGGGATACATCCGCCGGAGGGCCCCCCTGTCTGAACAGCCTTGAATGTTTTCTTTTTGGGGATACCGCCGCCCACATCAAAAACGATTTCTCTGAGAGAAATCCCCATGGGCACTTCTACTAAACCGGTATTCTTGACCTTCCCCACCAGACTGAAAACCTTGGTACCCTTGCTGTGCTCTGTGCCGATGTTGGCATACCATTGACCACCTTTCAACAAGATAGCGGGTATATTCGCATAGGTCTCAACGTTGTTCAGATTTGATGGTTTGTCCCTGAAACCTTTTTCCACAGTATGAACATACTTGGCCCTGGGTCTTCCCACTTTACCTTCCAGGGATGCCATCAAGGCCGTTGATTCACCACAAACAAAAGCACCTGCTCCGGTAGAAATTTTTATTTTAAAGCTAAAATCAGAGCCGGCTATGTTTTCTCCAATCAACCCGTAATCCTCTGCCCGCTTGATCGCCGTGACCAACCGCTTTACGGCTAACGGGTATTCATGCCGAACATAAATGAAGCCTTGGTTGGAACCGATGGCCAATGCTGCGATCAACATCCCCTCAAGAACACTATGTGGATCTCCTTCCAGGATGCTTCTATCCATGTAAGCGCCGGGATCGCCTTCATCGGCATTACAGATGACGTATCTTTCGCCGTCAAGTTTTGCACAGCTTTCCCATTTGGTCCCTGTTGGGAAACCGGCACCACCGCGGCCCCTTAATCCGGATTCCTTAACAATATTGATGATCTCAGTGGGTTCGATCTGTGAGAGGGATTGAATAAAGGCCAGGTATCCGCCTTTGGCCATATACTCTTCAATGCTGTCAGGATCAATATAGCCACAATTACGTAAGGCAATTTTTGTCTGTTTACTGTAAAAAGGAATATCTCCCAAGAAAGGAATTCCTTCTATCGGCTCAACCTCAGCCAGGGGGTTCTCGATGGTGTCCTCTAGTAAAGAACGGGGATCGCGCACTTGCGCCAGGATCCACTTCGTGTTGAAATCACCCTGAATATAGCCTTCAATGGCGTCCAGAATCTTATCCTCGGTAAGGTGCCTGTAAATGATTCTCGGTTTGCTGTTTCCGAGTATTTCAACTAAGGGTTCTTCCTGACAGAAACCCAGACAACCGGTTTGCGAGATTTGAGTACCATTTCCCTGTGGAAATCTTTCCAGCGCTTTTTCAAAGGAAGCTTTAGCGCCGGCAGCAATACCGCACGATGCCATCCCTATGTTCACCTTGATCCCACCAGGGTAGTATAGTTTCTTTCTGTAATCTCTTGTGATTTTTTCCAAGTCTTTGAAAGACCCCACTTGCATAGCCCTAAACCCCCTATTGATATCTATCCAAGACCTGTTGTATCTTTTCCCGGCCTATCCGGCTATGAATATCCTCATTAATCTTAACCACCGGTCCAAGACCACAGCATCCAATACAGCGCACAGGTTCTAGGGTGAAGCGCATATCTTCAGTGGTTTTCCCGGCGCCTACATTCAAAATCTCCTGGATCCTTTCCCATACCCTTGCCCCCCCCCTAACATAACAGGCAGTTCCCAGGCAGACAGAAATGATATTTCTGCCTCTTGGTTCCAGGCTGAAGGTGCTGTAAAATGTGCTTAAACCGTAAATCTGACTAAAAGGCACGCCGATCTTCTCGGAAAGATACAGAAGAGATGCTTGGGGCAAGTAGTTATACTGATGTTGAATAACCTGGAGAATCATAATAAGATTCTCTTTGTCATTGTTGAATTCTTGATCTATTATTCGATCAAGTTCCATATAATCGATTTCAACGGCTTGATTCGCGTTGAATATACCAGTTTCAATCATTTAGCTATCCTCTGAACGGTAACCGCCTGATTTGTTACCGGACAATTTTCCACGCACAGCCCACAGCCAATACATCGGTCCAGGTCGACACTGCGCGCACGTTTCTTGACCTTTACCTTGAAATTTCCGGCAGACCCCTCCACGGATTCAATATCAGCATAGGTGATAATTTCGATATTCAGATGCCGGCCGCATTCCACGAGCTTTGGCGCCATAATGCACATGGAACAATCATTTGTAGGATATGTTTTATCCAATTGAGACATCTTGCCGCCAATGGCTGGTGATTTTTCAAGGAGATAGACATAGAACCCGGAATCTGCCAGGTTAAGGGCGGCCTGAATACCGCCAATGCCCGCACCCACCACCATAACCGCGCCTATTTTGTCTTTTTCTTTTGATCCTGCCATTGAAATAATTTCCTCCTAAACCAATCGTTTCAAATTTTAAAATTTGAAACGATCAATTTAGTTTATGTTAAACTTCATCTATGAGTCCGTTGATTAATGAAGATTTTCGTTCAAGATCAAGAACCTATCCCTAAGAACCGATTTGTCATTAAAAAAGAGAGCAATATGAAAATGGACGTTGCATAATTAGGCTCAGAGAAGTTGGGGAGCAAATATTATGCCACAAAGTAAAGAATCCTGGCCCAGAGGACCACGCTTTGGTTTCCCCCTGAAAAGGGCTGTTTTACTAAAGCCGTACAAATTAAAAGTGTCTAAAGTGATCTAAAGTGCCTAAAGTTATGGTGTCGCTTCGCTCTGCTGATTTTATATAATTGACAGAATTCCTTAACGTTAGCTCACTTCAACTTTAGTTCACTTCAAACTTTTACAGCGATTCTTCAGGCGGAGCTGGAGAACTCTGACTCCCGCAATGCGGGACAGGCTTGGCCCATGGAAGATCCCGCTTCGCGGGGAAGGACCAGGTTTTTCAGGGCAAAATAAAAATCGTATCCTTCACTATTTTACAATACTTGTTCAATTTCTGTTTAAACATGAGCACATTCTGTTCAGTTTTCTAACAATCGTACTGTTCAGATTTTTAACATGTTAACACTTGGATAACAACGAAAATATTAACAACGAAAATATGTAACGGTTCACAGATTCAGCGGTTCACGGTTTAGGGTTTAGGGTCTTACGCTCAGGGTAAACCTATTTGATTCCTGTGTAGCGTAGCGACGGCGTGTTTCTCCTTGAAACCAACTTATTGTTGGCATCATTATTGCTATAATAATGATTAGTTCTTTTTATTCACAACCGGAATATTGGAATCCCGGGTTTTGGAATAACGGAACGTTATGATTGCTGGGTAACCCAAAAGGTAACCGGCGGAAAGGAGGTTTGCAATGGATAAAATAGTTCTCTTAACAGATCGTCTTGAAGAACGTGACCCCCTAATATCATGCCTCAGATTGCTGTTTCCCGAATGCGAGATCCAGGTTCAG
>JAFDEW010000358.1 GCA_019310125.1 Deltaproteobacteria bacterium
TGACATGGTGCAACACGCCCGGGGCATCTAATCTTGCTAATCTCGGCATACCCTGTAATTTTTCATACTTACGATTAATCGTCAAGCACTTTCTGCACGAACGTCCCCCATTACCATTATTACATTATATTCAAAAAAGTTGTGCCGCTGTTCAAGATATTTCATTCCTCTGTGTATGGAATGTTGTTTTCTTCACACCAATCTATCGCCTTACGTTTGAATGCTTCTCTGCGATATTGAAACCAATTTTGTTCAATGCCATATTTAAAAATATTATCCTTGAATCTTCGGAAAGCACCGCTTCCTTTGATTGAACGATACATTTTGTCTTTCAATTTTTCATCATCAAGGGATATACAGAACTCCTCAATGATTTCATATTCATGAATGTCAAATTGAGAAGGCAATGAAATATAATCTTCTTCGGACTCAAGCACATCTATTGCCACTTGAATAGCATCCCGCTCCCAGTCTGAATAATGAGAAATATCTTTTTCATCTTCAGCAGCGGAGAAATGCTCATTAGTGACCATTACTATCTCACCTGTTTTTTTATTGAGGTAGCATGAATGGAACTCAGATTGAATTTCCATTTCATCAACAATGTCTTTCAATTTTACTGGTAGAGGCATTTGATTATTCTTTATTTTTGCATCCCGCTATCGAAGAAGTCAGGGGCAGCCAGGGTTTTCACTGACTTTTATAAAACCGAAAAGCCTAACGGTCAGATCTTCATTCCTCACATTTTGCCAAAAAACTGTCAAGAATGAGGAGCTGACCCCGTTGTTTTTATGGTCCGACCCCGAAACAATTATTCACAATTCGGGCTTGACACCATTCTCAGGGGTGGATGGCTATTATCTCAGCTCCTTTATCATTTTCTGGATGGTTTTTCGAAGTTGTGGTATTTTTTCTTTGCATGTATTAAATACCGCTTCGGCATTTATATCTGCATAATGATGGGTAAGGATATCCCGCATCCCTTTTGCCTTTTTCCAGTCCACTTCCGGATATTGAGGCAGAAACGTCCCGCTGGTGATTTTATCCAGATTTTTCAATGATTCTCCGATAACGATAAGCATCATACAGATGGCATCCATTTTATCAACCCCGGCCAGGCTATCGGTAAAGTCGGCTACCTGGCGAATGGTCTGAAAGCGGACAATGATTTTCGCGGAAGCCTCTTCTATCTGGCGCAAAACCTCTATGACAAGCTCCTTGTCACGCATATACAGCCTCCCCGTCTATCCTTTTTTTTAAGAATTGATTCATATTGTCCCTGTACGTAACAATGTCCACCGACCGGTGAAGTCTTTCCTCCAGCTCATTCTTAATGCCGACTATCATGAAAAGGTCCGGTTTTGAAATACGAACGACTATATCCACATCACTGGCTTCCCCGATCTCGTCGCGCGCCACAGAGCCAAAAACGCCGATGTCCAAGATCCCGTATTGTTCGGCGTAATCTTTCTTGTAGCCTCGCAGGATTTCGATGATTTCCTTTTTACCCATAATTATCCCTTCCACGATCTTTTAACCCATCGAATTCAATGGCGTTAAAATCCGTTTTTACAAAAACAACAGTAACAGGATCAGGTCTTCATTCTTAACACATTTAATTTTTTCTCAATTTTAGCGATTTTTCTTTCAAGTTTTTTGTCATTTCTTATTTTGTCTTTAACACGCTTGCATGCCTGGGACACCCCGGATTCTCCAATCCCGAAATATATGCCGATATCTTTCAGTTTTTCGCCGGTATATCTCTGACAAAGAAACATTTTTACATTCCGGCCCAAAGACGCTTGTTTTCCGAAAACGGATTCCACTTCAGCGAATATATCTTTCAGCGATGCTTTATCAACCAATTCTTTTAAAGCCGGCAAATCTTTATCAGGTTTTTTGCCCGATAAAAATTTATCCTTAATAAAGGCTATAAAACCAGGGCTGCCCAGTAGTGTCGAACTGACAACCTCATCCAATGACTTGTTATCTTTTGATTTTCTATCTTTTGATGCTGTAAGACAGATCTAAACTGGATGCGGCATGACTCAATTTTTTATCGTTAGTCCACAATGGCATTCCGGCCAACTTCGCTGCCGCTAATAAATGTACATCGACGAAACCTATTCCTATTCCATGTAATTGGTTCCGTTCAACAAAATACAGATATTCATCCAAATTGATGGCTGGGGCTAAAGGAAGGGATCGGAGCAAATTTAGAATCTCAGCGCGGTTACCGATATTACCGCAAGCAAGCTCCCCAATAATAAAAGAGTGACAAGCAACCTCCGCATCCATTAGAAGCTTCGAGAGGTGAGGCTTTCCACGCCGAAAATGATTGACCCAAACAGATGTATCCACGAGCACCACGGTTATGGTGCCTTTGATCGGCGGCGCGTAATTGGGCGCAGATTCCTTTCCGAGCTACCTAATTGGGCTAACCGCTTGCTGCTTTCCCGTGCAATCAGAGCTTCTAGACCAAGTCGAACAAGTGTCGTCTTTTCATTGATCCCTGTCAATTGGGATGCTTGCTCCAGCATTTGGTCATCTATGTTTAATGTCGTCCTCATGTGCATCAATATGCATCATTCATGCATACATGTCAAGGATATTGTTTCCATCAAGATAACCAACAAACCCCGCAGTTAGCGCGATTTGCCTTTTATTAATGGGTGTTTAATGATGGCGCATGATCAACGGTCCGCCTTCGCTGAAAAGCTATGGCGCGACAAGGAGGTGGCATCATGCTCCATCGGTATTGCAGTCAGTTTCTTGCATACTGTCAGTTGGCCGATTTCTCGGCGCGTTCCATCCAGGCTTTAACCATCAGGCTCATAGATTTTACAGCCGACTACAATGCCCCTTCAATTCATGTCACAAAATCCCGGGTCTGGACCCCAGGGCAATTTTACCATTTTTTGACTCTTCAACGGATCATACCTGAAAATATCGCCACCGGTATACCATATCCAAAAATCGAAAAAACGGTGCCACAGTTTCTCACACAAGAGGAATCCTCCATAGGCGGACAAGTATAAGCTTTTAATTCGCCACTTAAGTGAACGGGCAGATTCATCTATAGGACTGAGAAATCTTATCATAAT
>JAFDEW010000359.1 GCA_019310125.1 Deltaproteobacteria bacterium
AACTTTTCGTCCTGTACGCTGTGAAGCGCCCGTTTGAGTTTTACATAAATCTGGTGCTGATACCACCGGATCACCTCTATGGAGTCCATCACCGTCACCGTATCTTCCGGTGGCGGAGATTGAATTTCATAGAGACCTGGATTGGTATGGATTTGGTCTTCATTGTGTTCAAATAAATATGCATTTAAGTCAAACCAGTCATCAACCAGGGTAATATATGCTTTTGACATGTGAGACAGAATGTGCACCACGGTTTTTTCATCAAATCGCCGTTGAAATTTTTTATCCGCTTCCATATCAAAAGAATCAAGATCGATCCCCTGTTCTTCCGCCATTTCTTTCAACATATTTAAGGTTTCATGAAGCGTTTCGCCCAGTTTCTTCCAGAACGCCTCGTTGGTTATATCAACCGATTCAAGATCGCCGAATTTTTCTTCACTCATTTCAAAGTTCAAACAGCGAGAAGTAAATGCACAGCGTTCACACCACCGATCGCAGTAATTATAAATACCCGGTATGTACTTTGAATTATCACTATTTTTTTCTAAAAGCGTCATTTTTCAAATAATTATGAAATGTTAACCTAAATTGGGCGATTGTCGAGGTTACCGCAGATACCTCGTATTCTCCCGCTACGAATGAAGAAAATAAGCCGGCGGCTGTTATTACGGGCTTGAATGATGATACCCTCTTTAATCATTGTCGTTTTTAAAAGTCAACCTTGTGATTTTTTACCGTTATTATAACAGACCGTCAGGATAAACGCCGTCGTGGAGCGTTCTCACTGTATTGGGATTCAAATTCGTTTGCCCCATAATGAATCCTGTAAATGATTGACACATAAACAACCCGGTGTTATATGTCCCACGCAAATAATAATCCAGAGGGATAAGTCTTTCAATTCTAAATTAAATAACCGCATTATGAGTATTTGGAATCGCAGAAAACCATCATTCGGTTTTATTTCTACAAGGTTTGCCGGATTGGACGGGGTGTCCCTTGAAACCAAGAAATGGGCTGAACTGCTTTCATCAAAGGGCTGCCCCGTATATTTTATGGCAGGACAACTTGACACGGATCCCGCAATTTCTCACCTTGCACCTAAGGCATTCTTTAATCACGAGGAAATTATTGAAGTACAACGGGCGATTTTTGTAGAAAAAAAACGCACCCCCGAGATCAGCCGAAAAGTCCAGCAGCTTAAAGAAGAACTGAAAGATGAGATTTCAATATTTTATTCGAAATTCGGATTCGAAATCTTAGTTGTAGAAAATGCTCTGGCCATTCCTGTAAATATTCCCCTCGGTCTTGCGATTACAGAATTTATCATCGAAACGGAAATACCCACAATAGCCCACCATCATGACTTTTTCTGGGAAAGAGAAAGATTCTACAGCCCGATTTCTACAGATTATTTAAGAGCCGCATTTCCTCCGGTTCATCCGAAGATACAACATGTGGTCATTAATTCTATCGCCGGGCAGCAATTTGGCAGCTTTACCGGAGCCAGTTGGACATTAATTCCAAATGTTGTGGATTTTAAAGTTCTTCCCCCCAAACCGGACGATTATAATCGCGATTTCAAAAAGGATATCGGCCTTGATCCGGACTCTCTTTTGGTGCTTCAACCCACAAGGGTTGTTTCAAGAAAAGGCATAGAAACCGCCGTTGAAATCGTTAAAAGACTTGATCACCCCAAGGCTTCTCTTGTGATCAGTCACAAATCCGGAGATGAAGGGCAGGATTATTTAATGCGCATCGAAGAGTTTGTGGAATTGATGAACGTTGATCTAAAAATAATATCCGACAGAATCGGGTTACAAAGAGGTTTTGATGAAAACGGCAAGAAAATATATACACTGTGGGACGTGTATCAGCATGCAGATCTTGTAACATATCCATCCGCATATGAGGGATACGGCAATGCGTTTGTTGAAGCCATTTATTTCAGAAAGCCTATCGCGATTAACAGATATTCAATTTTTGTAGCGGATATCGAACCCAAAGGTTTTGATGTAATTTCTTTTAACACCTACATAACACAAAACACGGTCAACAAAATAAAGGACCTGTTAAAAAATCCCGAGCGAATTTCACAAATGGCTGAAAAAAACTATATGCTTGGGTGGCGGTATCTGTCCTATGAAATGCTTGAAGAAAAGATTGAACAGCTTTTGATTAATTATTATGGGTCCTAAATTCTAACCCGGAAAAGCCGGAACCAAAAGGGATTGATAATTGAATATTGACAATTGACTATTTAAGGAAGTCGCTTCGCTCTATCATTTTGATATTGAAAATTATAAGAACTGGAAGAATTCCTTAAATATTCAATCTTCAATCGAAAATATTCAATTATTCACAATAAAGAAATTATACTGATTAATAATTTTTGCCATAAAAAGCACATATTTTACAGCTAAGAAACTAACTTGAAAACGCCTTTATCGCCTCTTCTTTTGAATCAAAAATATCAACGACTCTATACATTCGAACAAGATCAAACAGGGTACGCACCATTTCCTGAGGGCCGCATATTTTAAGATCTCCCCCCAAACTTTTTATCTGTCTATGGCAAGACAACAAACTGCCGCATCCCGAACTATCGATAAAATTTACCCGGCTCAATTCTAATACAATCTTTTTGCATCCTTTAACTATGGAAGCAAAGCTTGTTTTGAAATCATCGGCATTGCCTGCATCTATCACTTGTGTCAGCACTGAAACAACGGTAACCTCACCGATTTCTTCGGTGTTCAATTCCATTTCAATTCCCTCCGATAAGCTTAATTTTCAAACAGGCGCAGTTTTTTCCTTGGTCTTCTCGTGAATATATGACTTCATCCACGGTATGGGCAATAATATGGAGACCGAATCCGTCATCACGTGATCCGTCAAACACCGGTGGAGGAGCAGACTCCGGATCGAATCCTTCGCCCCAGTCAAAGAATTCGAAAACAACCTCATCCGGCCACATTTTGGCATTCACTTGAATGGGTTTGCCGGCACGTTCCTTATAGGAATGTTTAATTATATTGGCCGTAACCTCGGTAGCCGCCAATTCTATCAACCCCAATCGTTTGTCATCAAGAAGAGAAACAT
>JAFDEW010000072.1 GCA_019310125.1 Deltaproteobacteria bacterium
AACAGACCGAATTCTTTGTATTTTTAGAAAGTTTGCTAATTCGTTAAGCCTGATGGTTAAAGCCTGGATGGAACGCGCCGAGAAATCGGCCAACTGACAGTATGCAAGAAACTGGCTGCAATACCGATGGAGCATGATGCCACCTCCTTGTCGCCCCATAGCTTTTCAGCGAAGGCGGACCGTTGATCATACTCCATCATTAAACACCCATTAATAAAAGGCAAACTGCGCTAACCGCGGGGTTTGTTGGTTATGTAAATTAAAATGTGCAACTTGGAGGCGCCCCTTAATTAATAAGATTCTCTGATATGTTAATGAAATCTTTTAATTTTAGGACGGTACTTAAATCCCTTTGACATCCCTATCGCTAAAAGAATTTACTCTGCAATTAAGGAAATTTAGATGCATATTAGCGTCTTGAGCAAACACTTACCTTCCATAATCACTCTAAGTGGATATTCAGCAGACCACTGCGTATTTGATTTAGTGCATTTAGTAGAATCCGCAAGATACCATTTGTTCAACATGGAGTCCATAACACACGGAGAAAGAAAGCCACCGGAAAATTTTAAAACAGGTGTTGATTTAAAGGGTATGGCTCTTGTTCAGCAATGGAGCGTAATGGCTTCATGGATCGAATTTGAAAGCCTTTTATCTTGTAGTAAGCGATTGATTGATCGAGCTTGGGTATGTTTGGCCGATTGTATTAAAGGTGATGCTAAAAATCTACGGACCCTTGGAGCCGCTATTTATAATTTAGATGAGAGATTAAAAAACAAAAAAAAGCTGAAATATATTTACAGCTTACCATATTTTAAAATATTAAAGGAAGCATGGTTTAGTTGGGGGGCAGAACTCGCTAGTACAAGAAACTATGTTGAGCATGTTGCATCGATGGGGGGAAGATCTTTGGGATGGATACAAACTTATCCAGATAATAAAAAGTGGGAAATTAAAAGTCTCATACCAGATGAAGTCTCTTTAAAAGGAAAAGATATTAAAAAAACTAAATTTTCTTTTAAAAGGCAAAGATTAGCAGTTGATTATGCAAGAAAGATTGTTAGTGAGTTGGATGATCTCGTAACAAAACTGCTTCAAAACAGTTCTAATTTATTATCGCCTTTAATACAATTTCAGGGAGCACTATCATGTTTTGGAACAAATAATTCAATCAAGGAACAATTATTTGATGCTTACGTATCTCACTTAATGGCAATAAATCCAGACTTGTTGGATCATACTATTCAAGAAGAGTTTAAAGCCTTACGAACAGCACTGAGAGGATCACATAGCATCGAGTATTATTCAATTGACCAGCTGCCGATAGGTAAAATGACTGATAATGAAGCGAAAAATTATAAAGAAAAAATAAAAAAGCTTCATGATCTTATTTCGGCCTGCGGAGTTTGGGATAGAGAGTAAAGATTTTGATACAAGTTCCATAACAAATCGTTTGAGTATCGACGGATAAACGCTAGCGCGTTTTCCGCGTCTCAACTCACCGTTATTAAGGGTTCGTAATAGTTCACTATGACTTCACCCTTAAATGCCTTGCATATGAAAGCCTCCGACTCGTGCAAAATTCAGTTGAAAATAGAGAGCATGACGGGTAAAGAAGGGAAGTAAAATAAGGGAGATATATATGCTGAAACGTCTTATTCATTATATCATGTTTGGAAGTATCGCTTTTTTTGGTTTTACACATGTTGTATATGCCGAAGCTCCGATGGTCAAGACACAGGTTCCCGGCTACTACCGGATGCAGTTGGGTCAGTTTGAAATGACTGCTCTTTATGACGGTAGGATCGAACTGGACACGCAACTTTTGAAAAATGTTCAACCTGGCGATCTGGATCGTTTGCTGAAACGTTTTTTCGTCGGAAATCCAAAGATGGCAACTTCGGTAAACGCTTATCTGATCAATACCGGCCCTCATCTTGTTCTGGTGGATGCCGGAGCTGGGAAACTCTTTGGCGACAGTCTTGGCCACATTGCCGAAAATATCAAGGCGGCAGGCTATGATCCTTCGCAGGTGGATACGATCTTGATCACTCATATGCATGGTGATCACATCGGCGGCTTGAATAACGCAGAAGGCAAACCGGTTTACCCGAATGCGAACATTTTCGTTGCCAAGGCTGAAAGCGATTTTTGGTTGTCCCAAGAAAAGGCCGAGAAGGCACCGGATGAGCAAAAACGATTTTTCAACATGGCCCGTGATATCTCGTCCCAGTACCTGGCCAATGGGAAATGGCAGACCTTTGTTCCCGGGGGTGAATTGGTCCCCGGGATCCGTGCGATCGATGCCAAAGGCCATACGCCTGGCCATACTGCCTACGTTGTCGGATCGGATAAACAAAAGTTGGTCATCTGGGGAGATGTAATCCATGCCTATGCTGTACAATTTGCGGAACCGAGTACTTCCATCGATTTCGATATTGACCAGAAACAGGCCGTCATGACTCGCTGTGCACTGATGAAAACCATTGCCGCCGATGGTTCATTCGTTGCTGGTATGCATTTGCCATTTCCAGGGATCGGACATATCCGGGCAGAGGGCGAAGGGAGCTATGCGTGGGTACCGATCGAGTTTGAACCGCTTCCTGAATTTTCTACCACCGCAGCGAAGGGATCGTCCTATTGAGCGATCGGATATAGATTTAAAAATGGAATTTTATAATTGGTATCAAATCTTGATAAGTTTGACATATAATAATAGGTACTGTAAGAAATTGTATTATGTGAAGAGCATGGTGAATTGACCAACGAAAAAATCGGTCGTTTATTTGGTATAACGTATTCCTCGATTAGCCATATCGTAAGGTCGGTAAGGTT
This sequence comes from Deltaproteobacteria bacterium, assembly GCA_019310125.1. Classification (GTDB taxonomy): domain Bacteria; phylum Desulfobacterota; class Desulfobacteria; order Desulfobacterales; family UBA11574; genus S5133MH16. The sequence goes on from JAFDEW010000072.1 coordinate 2,836, forward strand.
GAGAATGGAGGAACACCCTGACCTGAAAGAAAAATTCAACCAAATTTATTCACTATACGAGGTTTGACACCAGTACGAAGGCGCTACGTCAGATGGCCCATAGCCCAATTCATTAATAGATAAAATACGACAACCACTTAGGCCACTCAAAATTATGCAAGATCGTCTCCTGCTGCAATATCGCATCGTAAAGCGCTTGGGAAGTGGCGCAATGGGGGAGGTCTTCCTTGCGGAAGACACACGTCTCAAGCGGCACGTGGCCCTTAAAATTTTGATGGACGACCTTTGCCGGGAACGGGAGGCCCTGGCCCGATTCCGGGTGGAAGCAGAAGCGGCTGCGCGTCTGAACCATCCCGGCATCGCTACGGTTTACGCCGTGGAGGAAACCAAGGGACAGTATTTTATCGCCATGGAGTACGTGACCGGCAAGCCGCTCAAGGATCTCATTGCTGCCGGCGGATTGGATCTTTCTACCTTTTTCAAATACTTTATCCCCCTTTGCGAGGCACTCACCCACGCCCACGAGAACGGAATCATCCACCGCGACATCAAGCCGGGGAACATTGTCGTCACCCAGGAAGGAGCGCCCAAGCTTCTGGATTTCGGGTTAGCGCGAATCCAGCGTGGACCGCAATCCACCGAACCCGGTCTTACCCAGGTGGGGACCATCATGGGATCCCCGGCATATATGAGTCCGGAACAGGCGTTGGGACACTCCTTGGACCATCGTAGCGACCTTTTCAGCCTTGGGGTAGTAATGCGAGAGGCGCTTACCGGTAAAAGGCCTTTTCAGGGAGGCAATTTTCAAGAAATTTTGGCATCCCTGACGCGCGACGAACCCGAACCGGTTGAAACACTCAGGCCCGATACGCCCCCTCTCCTGGCTTATCTGATAAAGAAATGTCTTGAGAAAGATCCCAATCGCAGATACCAGACCGCCCGGGACTTATTAAACGATCTTCGATCCGCTGCGGCCCAAAAAAGCGCGAAAATCGTCCCCGCCCCCCTTCAGCGTCCGGCCCCTAGCCACCGTCGGATCCTCGCCGTTGTCTGCATGGCTTTGATTCTTATCCTTTCTTTGACCCTTTCGGCCTGGCTCTTGTACCGAACGCAGCGCAGCCCGGCGGTCGCCACCGGACGGATTTTCAGGATACCCATTGTCGGCGTGGATAGCAGCTATTCTGGAGGTGGCGCCGCAATTTCTCCCAACGGCCGGATGATCGCATATGTCCAGGAAGAAACGCTAAGGGTGATGGACCTTGAAACAGGCGAGGAATGGGGAATTCCCGACGCGAAAACGGTGGAGCAGCAACCTTTCTGGTCTCCGGACAGCCGTTTTGTCGGCTATATCACGAATATGGGAAGATATATCCGCAAGACTCCGCCCAAGGGAGGCGGGAGCGCCTTGATCTGCAATGTCCCGGGATGGGGTTTCGCAGGCGCCGCAACATGGGGTGGGGAGGGAAAAATCATTTTCGACGTCTGGGGAGGGGATTGGACCAAGGCCATTGGGCTGATGCGAGTCTCCCAGGATGGCGGCACTCCCGAGCATATTCCCGAACTTGGTAAAAAAGAAGGGGTAAGCCGCCAAGCGCCCTGTTTCCTCCCAGACGGGAAAACCCTGCTCTATGTTACCGTGGGAGTAAACGGATCTTCGGAACTGATGATTCGTTCCAAAGGAATTAACAAGTCCTTGGTGCGCTACGAGGGGGAAAGCATCTTTAATCCCGTCTATTCACCATCCGGTCATATCCTCTATCAAAGGGGATTGGCCGGCAATTATTCGATATGGGCTCTGCCTTTTGCCATTCATAGCCTCAAGGCAACCGGGGAAGCCTTTCTGGCGGCTGCCAAAGGGGTTTGGCCCAGCTGTGCCACGGACGGTACCTTCGTCTATCTGGAGGCGCCCGCCATAAACCAGGAAATAGTCTGGATAGACCGTCAGGGCAAGGTTCTTTCTCCCATTGGGAAGGAACTTGCCGCAACTCAGATCGGCGGCGTTGCCTTATCACCGGACGGTGGCTTGATCGCCATGGACGCCTTCGAAAAAAGCTACGAAGACATCTGGATCATGGACACCCAGCGCGGCGTTCGGACACGACTCACCTTTTCAAAGGCAAGAGATGCAGAAGCTGCGTGGGCGAATAAAAAGGAACTCGTATTCACATCCGAAAGACAAGGCTCGAGCGAGATCTTCCGGCAAAGGTTAGATCCAGGAGCAACCGCCAAACTCTTAGTCACTGGAGCGGCCGCAAACCCAAACTGCTCAACTATCGCTGGCGCTATCGCATTTGATATGATTTCTTCCCAAACGCGCCGGGATCTTTACTATCGCCACTTTTCTTCGAAGGTTCCCACGGACAATGCACAGCCGGTTGTGTTTCTCAAAACCCCTTTTGACGAAGCGATGCCCCAAATTTCCCCCGATGGCCGCCGATTGGCTTTCATGTCGAACCAGTCGGGAAGGTGGGAGGTATTAGTGCGGTCTTTTCCAAAAGGAGAAGGCGAATGGCAGGTATCGGTGGAAGGCGGGGGGTATCCGCGGTGGAGCCATAAGGGAAACGAACTGTTTTTTGCCACGCAAAAAGGTCTTATGAGCGCCAAGGTTAGTACCCGCACTGGATTTACCACTAAACTCCCCCAAAAGCTCTTCGATTGGAAGCATTTGGGACTCTACCTTGTCCGACGCTACGATGTGAGTCCCGACGGTCGTCAATTCGCCGTGGTAAGGGAAACCGGAGCAGCAAAGCATACCCTCGTCATCGCCCAGAACTGGCAGGAAAAAAAATAGCCGCACCTTGGGACTTTGGAGTAGAGCTTAGGAGGAGAAACATTGCGGCGAAGGTGCGGCGGAGGGTCGGACAACAACAACTGATTGCAATGAAGGGATAGGGACGTCCATCGCTGAGCGCCCCTTCCACATCACCCCACGTACGGGGCAATTCATCAAACTAAACGGAAGGAGGTCAGGGAAGAAGTAAAAAACATAAAATAAGTGTAGAGGTTGTCACCAAAAGAATTTAAGTATTGCTCTTCACAATTTCATATCCCGCCGGGGACTGCATCCGGGCATTGGCCCCACTCGAACTGCTTTCATTTTTCACTCACTTTTCATTTTAACTTCATAATTGTTTCACTTTCCGAATTTATAGTTAACGCAACATTAAGGAATTAATTCGCCAAAGTTCGGTGGCGAATTAAAATCGTTAACAACAGACTCCGGAGGTGGCAAACATGTGGAACTATTTAAAACCATTGATCTATTTCATTCTTGCCCTGGCTGTTTTTATGTTCGCATCCACGGGCCGTGCGGAGACCGAAAATCAAAAAACCCTTTCTCCTTATTTTTTTATTGAAAATGGAGATCCCTCCGTGGACCGCTTTCCGCTGAAGAAAACCCATGTGAACGTCACCATTACCGGGGTTATCGCTGATGTGGTCGTCACCCAAAAATATGTGAATCACGGCACTCGCCCCATTACCGCGCGCTACATTTTTCCGGCCTCAACCCGGGCCGCGGTTCACGGCATGAAAATGAAAATCGGTGAGCATATAATCTGTGCTAAAGTCAAAGAACGAAACATCGCCCAAAAGGAATTCAACACGGCCAAAAAGCAGGGAAAGAGTGCATCTTTGCTCAAACAGCAGCGACCCAATGTGTTCAGTATGAACGTGGCGAACATTATGCCCCAAGATATCATTGAGATTGAATTGCACTACACCGAATTGCTCGTTCCCACGGACGGAACCTATGAATTTATCTACCCGACGGTGGTAGGTCCCCGGTACTCAAACCAAAATGAAGCCGATTCGCCGGAAACAGACCATTGGGTTAAAAACCCCTATCTTAAGGAAGGCAGTGAGGATCGCACGGAATTTGATATTGACCTTTCCATTTCCACCGGCATTGCCCTTCAGGAGCTTGTGTGCCCTTCCCATGAAACCGAAATCGTATGGGAGAGTAAATCGCTTGCCCGAATCCTGATGGCAACATCCGAGAAATCCGGCGGGAATCGTGATTTTATTGTAAACTACCGACTGGCCGGCAAAACCATTGAATCCGGCTTGATGCTGTATTCCGGTGAGGATGAAAATTTTTTCCTGCTCATGGTTCAACCTCCGGAGCAAGTCAAACCCGCGGATATCCCCCCTCGGGAATACATCTTCGTGGTGGACATTTCCGGCTCCATGAACGGATTTCCCCTGAATACAGCTAAAAAGCTTCTGAAGAACCTGATTGAAAACCTTAAAGCATCGGATAAATTTAATGTGGTTCTTTTTGCCGGGGGCTCCAGAGTGATGGCCCCCGCATCGGTGCCGGCCTCCGGGGAAAACATCCATAGCGCCATCCGGCTGATCGATGGTCAGAAAGGCGGCGGGGGCACGGAACTTTCCTTAGCTTTGAAAAAGGCCCTGTCCTTACCGGCGGATCAAGCCTATTCCCGAACCATTCTTATTATAACAGACGGATATATCGCCGCGGAAAAAGATGTTTTTCATCTGATCCAACAGAATCTGAACAGAACCAACGTGTTTTCTTTCGGTATCGGCAGCAGTGTGAACCGGTATCTCATTGAAGGGATGGCCAAGGCGGGACACGGGGATTCCTTCGTGGTCACCCAACCTTTGGAAGCCCATGGTGCTGCGGAACGCTTTCGCAACTATGTTCAATCACCGGTACTGACCCACATTGCGGTCACATATGACGGTTTTGAAACCTATGATATAGAGCCCCCTGTAATTTCTGACCTGTTTGCCCGGCGACCCGTAATGGTTTTCGGTAAATGGCGGGGCAATCCCCAAGGCACTATTGAACTCACCGGCATGGGCGGAAGCGGTAAGTATCTGAAGACAGTTCATGTGTCCGAAACCAAACCCCTAAAAGTAAACAGCGCCTTGAAGTATTTATGGGCCCGGACACGGATCGGGCGTCTGTCGGATTTCAATTTCAAGGATCACACCCGTGACACCCGCGCTCAAATAACCTCGCTGGGATTGACGTATAATTTGTTGACGGCAAACACCTCATTTGTTGCCGTCCATGAGGTGGTCCGCAATCCCGAGGCTCAATCCCAAGATGTTCATCAGCCCCTGCCCTTGCCGTTACATGTGTCCAACCTGGCCGTGGGCGGATCCGTATCAAAGGTTCCCGAACCCGGGTTATGCACCGTGCTGGTCATTGCACTTCTGATTCTTATGCTGACCATGGGGCACAAAAAATATTTTCGTTATCGGGTTTGATGAAACTTGGTGCTCTAATTCGTAAATACGGCGACGTATTTTATGACAGGCCACCGCATTCAATATAGAGATCGACCATAAAAGTGACTAAAATTTGAAGTGAACTAAAGTGACCTAAAGTTAAGGAACTCGCCTGGGGCGAGGCCAGTTTAAAAATGAGAGAAAACATCAACTTTAGGCACTTTAGATCACTTTTCACTTAAAACTTTTAAGTAAAATGAATAAAACACATAAAATATTTTTCCCATTATGCTTACGCTCAATTAGGGTAAAGAACATCATCTATTATATGGTTGTTTTGCTCATGGCGGTGGGGCTCAAATACCATTACAGCCACGCCCGCAGTAATGACCTGGGATGGATATTGGGTCCCACTGCCGGCGTGGTTGAATATATCAGCGGAATCGCTTTTGAAAAAGAAGGCGGTGCCGGCTTTGTCAACCGCGCAAACCGGATCATCATTGCACCGTCCTGCGCCGGCGTGAATTTTTTGATCATTGCCTTTTGCATGGCGGCGTTTTCAGGCCTTCACCGTCTGAACTCTTTCGGATTAAAGATCTTTTGGCTGGGCAACAGTGCGGCATGGACTTATGTTTTGACAATTGCCGTAAATGCGTTCAGAATTGTTACGTCCATCCATATGTACAACGCGGATATTTATTATCACGGGCTGACGCCGGAAAGGCTTCACCGGATCGAGGGTATTTTTATCTACTTGTTTTTTCTATGCCTGTTTTATTTGGCGTTGGATAAAATAATTTGTTTCTGGTCCCGCGATCCAGAGAACAAACAGAAAAAACGGATCTGCCAATATCAAGATTCTATTGGATCGGGCCATGCCCCTGTTGTCCCGCTGTTCTGGTATCTTATGATTTCACTGGGCATTCCGCTCTTAAACCGATCGTATCACAAAAACGGCCGGCAGTTTGTGGAACATAGCCTGGTCATATTGTGCGTTTGTATGGTTGTTTTTTTAGTTGTTTTTTTGATACAATCCTGTTGGGGTTGGATCTTCCGTAGGATACAAGTTTACCGGCCAAGGAAACCAAATCCCGCTTCACACGGAAGGTTAGAAAATAACTGCCAGAGTACAAAAATATGAACAGGTCTGTATACCCTGGGTGCAAATTAAGACCGTTGGTAAACGCTGATCCATGTCTATTGACAAACCGTGGCTCCAATGTCAGGTGTCAGGTTTCAGGTGTCAGGATTAAGGGAAAAACGAGGGGACCAATAGCAATTATATGGACGTGGAGGATCTTGAGGTCTATAAAAATTAGAAATTCGGGGTCGTCACAAAGAATGCATTCGTATGTTGAATGGATTAGAGAAAACATTGGAGCGGAAAATACCAGAACGAGAACGCCGCTGGCGGTTAGCTGAGGAAATGGCAGTGTATGGCGTAACTGATGAATCGTTCCCTCAGGGCTGGCCCATTACTACTGAACATGCTTCCTGACACCTGAAACCTGACACCTGAAACCAAATAACCATGGCAATCTTAGCAAACGACAGATTTGATTTACACCCGTATACCCTATGTATTTTTCGCCCATAAGAGAGACATCATGAAACCAAAGATCCTGATTGTTGAAGATGAGCCCGCCATCACGGATACCATCCAGTATGCCCTTGAGACCGACGGGTTTGACACGCAGACCCTGTCATCCGGAATGTCCGTCATCCCCTTGATATCGGAAAATCCGGTGGATCTGATCGTACTGGATATCGGACTGCCGGACATCAACGGGCTTGAATTGTGCAAAGAGATCCGAAAGATTTACACCATTCCGATTATTTTTTTGACGGCACGGGCCGATGAAATTGATCGGGTCGTGGGGCTTGAAATCGGGGCGGACGACTATTTGACCAAGCCGTTCAGCCCCAGAGAATTGTCCGCCAGGGTCAAG
>JAFDEW010000360.1 GCA_019310125.1 Deltaproteobacteria bacterium
CGGAAACGCCCTTGCCGTCGGCTAATGTTTATATCCACGTCTCACGACGTTGATTGGATTCACACATAGGGGACTTTCACCCCATAAGTTCACGCCCATGCCGGGCGTACACCAAAGGGTAAACCGGACAGCAAGGGTCTGCTTCTTTTTAAAGGTTGGAAAGCTTTTAAATGATGTGCTTTCAATTAACTTTTTTGGAAGCCCTTGCTGCCCGTTACCCAAACGTGTTAGCCATCAAAAAGGAAAGTTATGGAACTTTTTCTCGCTTTGATAGGAAATCTAATTTCATTTGCAAAGTCAAAACAAGAGAACAACGAAAAGTTATTTTCACAATTTATTGATCCACTTCATTCTGAATTCAAAGAGGTAACACATAAATATTACGTCTTTTTTTCTAATATTATTCGCGATCTAAATAAAAGACCTTTAGACGAACTTATAGCTTCATTAAAAGTGCAACGTAATGAGTACATTTTAGCTCGAATTGAGGTAACAAATATTGCGAAAGTACTCAAAGAAAATGAATTTGACCAAGATCTATTGGAGTACATAATTGATATTGAAGCATTTTTCTTCAACAATAATGAAGGATTGTTTCAAGATATAAATCTTTCAATTGCTGCCAGCACTAATGATGTTAATTCGATTTCCAAGAAAGATTTCAGTAACTACACTGGCAGTGATGGTGAGTGGGCACTGCGCAGGATGGAAGAACTTGAAAAAGCAGGTGAACTATCAAGTAGAACCATACATGAAAAAATTATGTTTGTTGCTGTGAGTCATTTAGAAAATATGAGAAATAATTGGCAAACTATCTCGGAGAAATATGCTGAGCTAAGATTGGCATATCTTGTCCCTAAAAAATTATGAAGAGGCTAACCAGACGTTTCACCATCGCTTCACTACGTTCCGCTGGACTCGCTGAAGCTCGCCGGTGAATATCACGAACCCCGCGGTGAGATGCAAAGTTAGGCGCAATTAGGATGGCGTTTTTGATAAAGCATGATGAGTTGGTAAAAAAATATTGACGGTAGTTATGCAAAAATCTTGGATGAGAAATTGAAAGCATGCAAATTTAAGAAACATATACGACATCTTCAATCTTGATCGTTTTTTGATGTGTTGCGAAATATATAAATCTTGTCGCACTCTTTTTCTATCATCAATACAGATAGCATGTTAGTGTTGTTGCCACCCACCCTTTAATTTAGGTTGTAATGTTTGCCTGAAAACCAGCTTAACATCAACTTATCATGGCAAATTGCCTTGATAATCAAAGGTACTCTGAAATAGTCAGTGGAAGACTGCCTTCTCTCAATGTTTTGTTAAAATTTCCAGGATTCTTTGTTCATTCAGTTTAATTAAATCGTCCGAAGGAGGTATCTCATGTTTGCGTTTGATTTCGCTTTTAATCCAACTATAATGCTGGGAATCACAGTAAAGGTGTTAGTAATTCTTGCCATAGCTATTGCTTTAAATATTATTCAGAAAAAGATGATTCCAAGGGCAATAATAGCTGGTACCCCAAAGATCCGTGAAGAATCACATGATCAATTAGTCACCCGCACCAAAACAATGGCATATTTCATTACCAAAATTGTCACGACTATGATCTTGGTTATTGTCTTTGTGATGGTTCTGGGTGTTATTAAATTTAATATTGCCCCCTTACTGGCGACACTCGGTGTTGCCAGTCTGGGCCTCGGTTTTGCTATTCAAAACATCATTCGCGACTATCTCCAGGGCTTCTTTATTATTATGGAGGACTGGTACCGGATTGGTGATTGGGTTACCATTGCAGGAATGGAAGGCGAAGTTGAGAAAGTAAGTCCAAGGTGCACAGTTTTACGAGAAATAAATGGCACAATGCATGTAATACCCCATAGTGAGGTAAGATTTGTCAGTAATCAGACTAGAGACTGGGCAAGGATAAATCTATATATAACGGTGGCTTACAAAGAGGATATAAGCCATGTTTATCAAGTTATTAACATGGTGTGCCAGGAACTGAAAGATGATCCCGATTTTGGAACAAACTTAACAACGATTCCGTCTGCTATGCGTGTTAGCGATCTTGGTGCCCATGGCGTCGACATTTGTATTCGGGGCTTTACAAAACCAGGAGAACAGTGGGGGCTGACTGGAGAATTACGCAAGCGGATCAAGAACCGTTTTGACCAGGAAGGTATCGAGATACCTTGGCCTCACACCAAAGTCTATTTTGGAAACACGCCAGAAATTGTAGCAGATACCGTTGGCTGAACCGGATTCTCACCTTGATTTATATTGATCTTTCAGCAGCGTGCCTTATCAATATCGAACCCACGATAGGTACTATTGGCCCAGTCAACCATACATTTAGGTTTAAATATTTAAAATAGTTATAAAAATGCCATATACCACCTGTCAGCCCAGGCAACAGCTAGGCCAAGGTCTTTTTTGTGTGTTTATACCAAATTGGCATTTTATCATATATATAGAAGTCATTATTAGCCTTGACTGCCCCTACTTCGTCGTTGAAGATGTCACACAAAAAATCTTTCCTAAACACTGAGGGGTTAGGGGGGTAGATTGATTGATGTGTTAATGGCAAATATAAAAATCATAAGTCTTAATGGGCCTGATGTCTTAGTGAAATTAGGCCATCAACAGGGGAGAAGACAATTCTCAGATTTAATTTTCCTTTTATAACTCTTCAAAAACAAACGGCAAAAATCGCCGACAATTTAATTCACCCGACCAAAAGGGGCGCCGTTTTTTCGAAGTAATAAATTTTCGTGTATACGATGCCTCTGATATTTGGAATAGCAACAGTTTTCCTTCCTTGGTTTTGGCTGCTTCCAAGCATTGGCCTTGGTTTTATGGCTTCTAAATCATCAAATAGATCTATTATTATTAAAACCAATCTTGTTAATCATACAAATTTTGGACTGGGATTATTTCTATGGGTTGTCTCTTTTCATCGTTTATTTTTGTAAGAAAATTATCGTGATCAAACCTTTAGTACAAGATCTTTAGATGCTTTATAACAAATCATTGAACAGGAGGCCGATCGTCTGCGGTTTTACATCG
>JAFDEW010000361.1 GCA_019310125.1 Deltaproteobacteria bacterium
TTATCACGCATTAATTTATTTATTTTTGAGCAAAAACCTCGCCATCGGGTCTCGGGTGTCAGGTGTCAGGAATCACCAAACCTGAACACTGACACCTGAAACCTACATGTCCCCTGACACCTTTTCCCCAAAGCTAAATACGTAGCGCAGACGAACATGAATTTTCATATTGCCAACAGCCGTGATTCACACCCCGATTAATCTCAATCATTTTATAATTTCCGAAATGTCAGACTGTGTTATTCAGCATCTCATGTGCATGTTCAAGCGTGGCACGGGTCATTTTTTCCCCTCCGAGCATCCTGGCAATCTCTTTGACGCGTTCCGACTCGGTTAAACGGGTTATGGTTGTTCGGGTTCTCCCCCGGACAACATGCTTTGAGATATTGAAATGACATGCTTTGAGATATTGAAATGATGGTCGCCGAACTTTGCGATTTGAGGCAGATGAGTAATACAGATGATTTGATGGTGACGGGCAAGGGATGACAGCTTTTTCCCCACGACCTCTGCCACGCTTCCTCCGATTCCCGCGTCAACTTCATCAAAAACAATGGTCTGAACCGCTTCGCTCTTGGCCAGTATGGCCTTTAACGCAAGAACAATCCGTGAAAGTTCCCCGCCCGAGACAATGCTATTTAGGGGCTTGAGCGGCTCTCCCACATTCGGAGCAATCAGGAAGGTGATGCGGTCGATTCCGGTCTCAGTAATGACGCTCTCTTGGGTTGCAAGATAGGGTTCTGTATGTTCATCCACCGGTACGGTTCCAAAGGAAATCTCAAACTTGGTTTGGGACATCTTAAGGGTGCCGAGCTCTTTTTCCACTTTTCCGGCAAGTGTCGCGGCCGTGTGTTTCCTTTTGGTTGAAAGGGTTACGGCCAGTTTGACCAGTTTGTCGTGCAAATCGGAAAGCTTTTTTTCAGTATCCGCGATATCCTCTGACAAATTATCGATTCCTGAAAGCTCACGGTCTATGGATTCGAGTTTCAAAAATACATCTTCAAGAGACGTTCCATATTTGCGCTTGAGCTTGGCCAGGGTGTCAAGGCGCGCTTCAACCGCTTCAAGACGGGTTTCGTCGATCTGTATATTGTTCAGATAAGTTCTAAGCGCTTCAGCAATATCTTCAAGATAAATGGCCGCTTCGGCAATACGCTCTGTTTTTGGGACCAGGACGGGGTCTATTCGGGAAGCTTTTTCAAGTTCTTTTTTCACCGCTACAAGGCGTTCAACAGCCGCACCCTGTGCACTGTAAAGCGCTTCAACGCTGCTGTGAACCGCCTGAAAAAGTTCTTCTGCGTTTTTAAGAAGGATTCGTTCCTGTTCAAGCGCCACGTCTTCTCCCGGAGTTATGGCGGCCTGCCGGATCTCTTTTTGCTGGAATTCAAGCAGCTGAACCTGTTCGGCGTGACGGGCCTTTTTAGCCTTCAGGTTTGTAAGGTTCCGGATCAACGGGATTATTTCATGAAAACACCCGGAAACCTCATCCCGCAGGGAAATCAAATCTCCAAACTGATCAATCATCTCCAGCTGATTCTCTTCTTTTAAGAGTCTCTGATGAGCGTGCTGACCGGATATGCTTGCAAGATTCCCGGTGATCAAATTCAACGTTTGAGTGGTGGCAAGATGTCCGTTGATATAAATTCGGTGGCGGTCTTTGCGAGAAACAATTCTTCTGATCAGAAGTCCTTCCTCGGGATGGAAACCGTTTTCTTCCATAATACCGGCGATGGCGCTTTGCTTTGCAATTTGGAACAATGCTTCAAGTTCCGCTGTTTGGCTGCCCGTACGAATGAGCCCGGCATTCGCCCGGCTTCCCAGCAAAAGATTGGCCGCATTTATGATAATAGACTTGCCGGCCCCGGTTTCGCCGCTTAGAATGTTCAGTCCGTCTGAAAAGGATATCTGAAGATCATCGATGATCGCAAAGTTTCTAATGGAGAGTTCTTGAAGCATACAGGCAACTGTAAAAATCCTGGCTCAGAGAACCAAGTCTGTCCCGTCTTGCGGGGGTTAGAGATAGATGGCTCTGCCTTGAATTTTTGTGTCTAAAATCATAAATTCCAAGCACCAAATTACAAACAAATCTCAAATTCCAATATTCAACACGCGGCGCAAGCGCCTGCGCTGCGCGTGACCTAAACCCTGCATGACGAGATATTGTTTGGATTTTCGAATTTCGGTCATTGGATTTTTTTTGATATTTGGAATTTGATATTTGGAATTTCAATAATTCAATGAACTTCCAAAAAAGCAAACCCCCTTTGTGGATAATCAAAGCCTGGTCCTTGTGCCCAGGATTTCTATTGTCCGAGTTCTTGGGCGGCGGAGAACCCGAGTTCGAAAGCCTTTAAGTTGGACTCAACAAACGCTTTTCGGGTTCTTTTTATTATCGCTTCCTTGACATTTTCGGTGGACAGAGGAACGGTCTGAGTTTGAATCAAAGCGCCCAGCAGAACCATATTTACGGACAAGACGTTTCCGGCTTTAACGGCCATGGCCGCTGCATCAAAAGCAATAAGCTTTGCCGTTTTTTTCCGAATCAACTCTTGGAGCACGTCCAGATCCGGATAAACACTTTTTCCCGTAGTCACCGTAAAAGACGGAAGCTTGGCCAGATTTGTAATAACAACCGTATTTAGATTACATTTATTTAAAGCGCGCAGGGTTTCCGACGGCTCGAACCCTAAAAGCACATCCGCCTCACCGTCCGAAATTACGGTGCTTTGGGCATCTCCAAACACGATTGAGGATTCCACCACCCCTCCCCTTTGAGCCATGCCGTGTATTTCACTCATGTGAACATCAATGTCTGAAAGAAGTGCGGCTTCTCCGATAACCCTGGAAGCCAAAAGATTTCCCTGTCCGCCCACCGCCACTATTATTAATCTTGTTGTATTCATTTAGCAATCCAATCTTTGAGTTATCGTGATAATGTGGTTCTTTAGTAGACGCATTCTTAAATACGATTGCGTATCATATTTGTTTTATTCCTTTTATTTAAAAGTGTTAAGTGAAAAGTGATCTAAAGTGCCTAAAGTTGAAGAATTCTATCATTTTTAAACTGGCCTCGCCCCAGGCGAGTTCCTTAACTTTAGTTCACTTTAGCTCACTTCAAATTTTAGTCACTTTTATGATCAATCGCTATGTTGAATGCGGTGGCCTGTCATAAAATACATCATTTATTTACGAATTAGAGCACTTAGTCGCTTCTCCGGCTTGTCTGGGTTAGGATGTTACCTGTGTATCCTTAACGGGCAAAATTGCATGCTCCGGGCAGATCTGGGCGCAGACGGAACACCCCGAACACATGACAGGATCAATGTTAACCCGGTTATCCTCTATGAAAAAGGCCGGGCATGCGAGCTC
>JAFDEW010000362.1 GCA_019310125.1 Deltaproteobacteria bacterium
GGTAAAGGCCGGCGGTTTAGGAAATGACATTTCTGATTTGCCCGCAGCAGGAAGCGCGCCCGAGTGGATGAGTGAAAAGGCTATCAGCATCGGTCATTATTTTGTGGTATCCGGCGTATATACGGTATTTGGCGTCACTTTGCCCACTTCCGGCGCTCCGGTGTTCCATGATTATATTTGCAAGGAACTGGAAAATATTTACGGGGGCATGTGGGATATTGAAGTGGATCCCCTTAAGCACGCTCGGTTGATGATTGCCCATATCGACAAAAAACGCAAGGCCCTGGGCATCGACAAGGCGAGAGATAGAGTGCTCATGGATATGGATGATCGCCGGACCATGGAAGCGGCGTATCAGGAAGCTTAATAAATACAAGACGTATCTGAATATGAGGTTAAATATAAATCCTCAACGAAGGAGGAAAATATGTCAAAATTAGTTGCATTTGCTGCCATTCAAGGCGGCTACAATGTTGTTTCAGAGGTTGAAGGAGAATTGAAAAAGGCTCTTGCAACCTATAATGCGGACACCAAGGTTGAGTTTCCCAACACCGGTTACTATCTGCCGGTGATTTATTCACTGTTGGGTCACAAGGTTGAAACCCTGGAAGATCTGCAAGAACCCTTGGCGTTTGCCCGCGGGCTGCTGCCGCCCCAGTTAAAAAGGGTGAACCATTTGCCTTACCTGGGGCCCCTTCTGGATGCGGGTATGGCGGCACTTTTTGCCTATGAAATCAAAGAAGGAATTCGTGCGGTTACGGATCCTGATTTTTATTACCCTTCCCAGGAAGAGCCGGATGTGGAAAACGGCAAGCTATGGCTGGGTCCTGCCGACGATGTTATCTTAAGAAAAAGAGGGGTTGAATTTGTGGACGGCACCGCGCCCGGCTTTGCAGCTATTGTGGGTGCAGCCCCCAGCCCTGAAATCGCCAAGGCCATCGTCGAAGACTACCAGTTGAAAAACCTGTATATTTTTTGTGCCGCCGGCCACAATGGCACATCGGTCATCGAGCAGCTTCTGGAAGCCGGTGTTCAGGTGGGCTGGGGCACTCGGATCGTGCCTTTTGGACCGGATATTTCATCGGCCATATTTGCGTTAGGATTTGCCAACCGGGCGGCCATGACCTTCGGCGCTGTTCAGCCCGGCGACTATAAAGCGATTCTGGCTTATAATAAAAACAGAATCTTTGCATTTGTCAACGCACTGGGTCATGTGGGAACCCACTGGGCCTGTGCGGCTGCCGGATGTGTAAACTGGGGATTCCCGACCTTGGCGGATAGCGATATTCCCGAGATCCTGCCCACCGGTATCTGTACCTACGAGCATGTGGTGGCCAATGTGCCCCATGATGAGATTTGCCAGAGGTCCGTGGAAGTTCGGGGGCTCAAAGTCCATGTCACGGAAATCGACATCCCCTTGTCATTCGGTCCGGCTTTTGAAGGTGAGCGGGTCAGAGGCAAGGATCTTCACGCACAATGCGGCGGCGGAAAGACCCAGTGCACCGAACTTTGTAAAGCCGCCGATATGAAAGAGATTGAAGACGGAAAGGTCGAGATTATCGGTCCTGATGTTATGGATCTCAAAGAGGGCGACACCTTTCCCTTGGGCATCTATATTCAGGTTGCCGGCCGTGAATTCCAGGATGATTTCGAACCGATCCTGGAGCGTCAGATTCATCATTTGATTAACTATATTCAGGGGATCATGCATATCGGGCAGCGGGATATCTCCTGGGTCCGTATCAGCAAGTCCGCCATGGAAAAAGGCTTTAGCTTAAAGCATCTGGGTGTAGTTCTGCATGCCAAGTTCCATCAGGATTTCGAAAACATCCTGGATAAGGTGCAGGTCACCTTGTACACCAAACAAAAGGATGTTGATGCATTGACCAAAAGGGCCCGGGCCGATTACAAAAAAAGAGACGAGCGGGTTGAGAACATGACTGACGAAGGAGAAGAAATATACTATTCCTGCACCCTGTGCCAGTCTTTTGCTCCCAACCATGTGTGTACGGTAAGCCCGGAACGAACCGGTCTCTGCGGTGCTTATAACTGGATGGACTGCAAGGCCTCTTTTGAGATCAACCCCACCGGACCCAACCAGCCCATCGAAAAGGGGGAGTGTTTGGATCCGGTATTGGGCCAGTGGAAAGGCATCAATGATTTTGTTTACAAAGCCTCCAGGGGCAATGTTACCCATTACAATTTTTACTCCATGGTTATTGATCCCATGACCACCTGCGGCTGCTGTGAATGTATTGCCGCCCTGCTGCCGAGCTGTAACGGTGTTATGACGGTGGGCCGGGATTACATGGGTGAGACGCCTTGCGGCATGAAGTTCACCACCCTGGCCGGTGTTATGGGCGGCGGGGCTTCTTCGCCCGGTTTTGTGGGCCATTCCAAATATAACATTACCCAGCGAAAGTTCATCGTCGGCGACGGCGGCCTGTTGCGTATGGTCTGGATGCCCAAGGTTCTGAAAGAAGAGATCAAAGAGAGAATTGACAAGCGAGGTGAAGAACTCGGATACCCCAATCTTTATGATATGATTGCCGACGAAACCGTTGGCATTACAGAGGAAGAGATTATGCCGTTCCTCGAAAAAGTAGGGCATCCGGCGCTTTCAATGGATTCGCTGATCGGATAACCGGTATTTAAAAGGTTTAAGGAGCATTGAAAAATTTTGCTCCTTAAACCTGATCCGGACAAACCGGAACCAAAACATATTTGCCACACCCGCCTGCCATCGGGCAGGCGGGAAGGCACAAAGCATACAGTTATTTTTTTTTGGTGTCTGGGTGCTCTCGTGGCAAAATTTAAGCAATTAACACTTAACACTTAAAACGTGTCAAATAGAATAAGGAGATAAAAATGGCATTAACCGGTATTCAGATTTTTAAACTTCTGCCGAAAACCAACTGCAAGGAATGTGGAGTTCCCACCTGCCTTGCATTTGCCATGAATCTGGCATCGGGCAAGGCCGAGCTCGACCAATGCCCGTACGTATCTGACGAGGCAAGGGAACAGCTCGCCGAGGCTTCGGCACCGCCCATCCGTCCTGTTG
>JAFDEW010000363.1 GCA_019310125.1 Deltaproteobacteria bacterium
AGAAAACCTTCTTGAAATCATCAAAGACACACTAATATCAGGTGAAGATGTGCTGATCTCTAATTTTGGCAAATTCTGTGTCAATCATAAAGATGAACGAAGAGGCCGGAATCCGGCTACGGGTGACGAAATGATGCTGGCACCCAGAAAGGTTGTTACGTTCAAATGTTCCGGTAAGTTGAAGGATAAGATTAACGGTAATTAAAAAAAAGCGTTTGACTAATATGACAACTAATATCAGCCAGGAAATAGAAGAATTTCAATTCCGCAACCTGCATCCCAGGATTTCCATTGGAACTGCAAGTGATAGATATGCCGGATGGATCGGTCAAATATATTCTAAGGATCGGTATGAAAATAAAATAAAAAGTCGTTCAAAAAAATTGGCCGATAAATCATTTCAAGAGGAAGTATTACCTGTTGAAAGTGTTGAAGAATATTTTCAACACTTTTCTTTTCTTGAGGTGGATTTTACATTTTATAGATTACTGTTAAATGGAGATTTACAGCCCACGACAAATTACCATGTATTGAGCACTTACAAGAAATATTTAACGGAAAATGACAAAATAACTCTGAAGGTGCCACAGATTATTTTTGCTAAAAAATTATGGCGGTCCGGGAAATTCATTAAAAACAAAGATTATCTGGCTGCCCATGTGTTCATTGATCAATTTTATCAGCCTGCACTGGAAATCTTGGGCAATTCTATAAAAGGATTTATTTTCGAGCAGGAATACCACGTTAAAAAAGAAAGATTGTCGCCGTCAGAAAATGCCCAAGCTCTGGATATATTTTTTGATAATATTCCTGAGGATGATAGATACCACATCGAATTAAGAACAGCCTCTTATCTCTCAAAAGAATATTTTAAGGTCCTTGAAAAATATGGTCTTGGCCAGGTGCTTTCCCATTGGACCTGGTTGCCGCCGCTTTCAAAACAGATCAAATATAGCAAGGAAGAATTTTTCAACTCCGGAAATCAATGCATCATACGATTAATGACTCCCCGTAACATGAGATATGAAGACTGTTACAAAAAGGCTTTTCCATTTGACAAAGAAATAGAAGGAATGATGACCCCTCAAATGATTGACGATTCTGTTGAAATAACAAGGCTTGCTATTGATCAAGACATCCACGTGAACATTACCATAAATAATCGTGCGGGGGGAAATGCACCGATCATTGCTCAGGAAATCGCTAAAAGGTTTGTAGAAGAATATTCAGCCAATCTGTAAGAGAGGATCAATGAATAACACCCGTTTGGTTTATTCAACAGAGTCAGGCCAAATTTGCCCTTCCTGTGGACGTCCAACTACGAAATGCACTTGCAAAAAGAAAAAAGCCGTAAAAAAACAATCGATATACCCTGATGATGGAATTGTAAGAATCAGGAGGGAGGTCAAAGGCCGGAAGGGAAAAACAGTAACGGCTGTCTTTGGTATCTCTCTTGATGGTAAAAAACTTCAGCAATTTGCCAAATCATTGAAACGTAAGTGTGGTTCTGGTGGCACTGTAAAAGATGGTGTTATCATTATTCAAGGCGATCACAGGGAAACTCTTCTGGAAGAGATCAAACAGCAGGGATACACTGTGACGCTTGCCGGTGGTTAATTATTCTAAAACCTATATCAATCGAAGCAATGAGCATTCATCACATTACCAGTGAGATGGTTAGACCTAAATTGAGCGTTTCAAACTTTTGAAATGATTAATTTAACAATATTTTTAAGGTATTCTGACATTTTGAATTTCAATAATTTGAAACCCTTTGGGCTTCGCTTCAAGCTACGACCCAACAAGGCGGGATTTCCAATTTCACCGCATCTACTGCGTCAGATGCCGTTCCGCATAGACGACTATAGCGAAACAACATCTTCCTTGTATCTGAGGCAAACTTGAAAATCGCTCAACTTAGGTTAGAGTATCTCCGCAAATTGAAAAGAACGTCCGATGTAAGTCTATCCTTAATTTATAATAATTCTGATTTTTTGTGGATTTACACAATGCCCAAAAAACTACATCGAAAATTAGAGAGCCGGAAAGAATGAAGAACTTATTAGTATTATTAACGCTATTATTCATTGTAGGTTGTGCTGGTCATTTAGCATCTTTTAGTGGTTCGATGGACAACCCGCCTGATTATTACACCTATGCTGGTGAGGGGCATGGTTATCCTCAGATTTGGCCTATAGGTGGTAGCTTTTGAAGTAATTATTATGGACAGCTCAATGTAAGCTCATGGACCAATGCGCATGGGGCGCATGAGGGTCGGGTCACGTTAACTGTCTGATACTTTATAAAAAGAGCTAAAAAAAATGGCCGTTTTTTTGGTCTTAAGCATACCATTTTGGGTGCAAAATAACAGGTGTAAGGATTCTTTTTGGGGCCAAAAAGAGTGGGTTAAGACGATTTTAGGGCCTATTCTAAATTCTGTTGCTGAGAATATAGTTTGTAACCGTGGTCCGGCCCCGAGCGGATAATTGCAATTATATGAAAATAGGGTACAGTGATAGAGTAGGAGTTATCACACGATCTGAAACAGGTTCAATTCGTGTGCTCACCATTAGGTATCCGCACTTTGCCCTTTTTTCAGATATGTCTTTGAAACACAAAACATTTTGATTGAAAGATCCATGCGATCCATTGCAGTGAGCAAAGGATTAGCTTATTTCCATGTACCTTGGAGATATCTGTATTCTAACCACACATCACCGGCAGCAAAAAGCATAGCGAGGAACAAGCGGCGCTTTTTGCTGTCCGAGTGCATGTGATTGTTAGCTGATATGCGTTGAGCTCACTTCACCAATTCAATCTCACCCGGTCGCCAGGTCTTGTCGTACCACACCTCGGTCGGGCTATAGAGACGTAAAACAACGAACCAACCCTTGCCGGGAACAGTCTGGGTCCAGTTCACCTCTTTGCCCGCCGGTGCTTCAGGGCCGTAATAGAGATCGATCGACCCGTCGTCGTTGACGATCATCTTGTCGCGCTGACTTTGCTTGCTTGGGTAGGGCTGGTCGGTCTGGAGCTCGGAGCGGGTCTGCGGATCA
>JAFDEW010000364.1 GCA_019310125.1 Deltaproteobacteria bacterium
TTCTCCATGGCTGTATAACAGCGACCAACAAAAATGACCGAAAAGCGTGTCAGACATAATTGGGGTCACTATTGAAGGGTGTTAAAACAAATTAAGAATAAGCATAAGAAAACAGTTGGATAAGCATGAGAAAGCCTCTATAAAGAAGTAGATTTTTTCAACAAAATTTAACTTTAAGGAGACTTTCCCATGCATCACAAAGCTATCAAAGCTGAGATTAAAAAACAACTGAAAACCCGGTATCCCAACTGGCAGTGTCTAACCAAAAAAGAAAAGAAAACCATCGCCAAAAAGGTTTTAGATGAAGCTGTTAAAAATTATGATTTTAAACAAGAGGTTACAACTCCTCTTGAAGTATTGCTTGGAATCGAGTCCCAATTGCCAACGGCTTCCATTATGAATTTAGATGAAATGGGGCGATTTATTGAGGGCTGCAAAAACAGCATTCTATTCAAATTGAACCGAAAAAGTCGCCACCCTTTGCATATCAAGGACGAAGAGCTCAGATTCATCGACGATTTGTTGGACGATAAAATCATCAATAAGATTTTGTCCTATGACGGTTACACGCCAGCCATGAGAGACTTTTTTCCAAGCAATTTTCTTCGTGCCGAATTGCTCAAAGCCGTCAAGCACCCGGAGATCAGCTATCGTAAATTCTGCGGAGACGACAACGACTATAAAGGCCACAAGGAACACAGCCCTTACATAGGGATGGATAATAAGCAGAATCGGACTTTTATAGGGTTGCCACTTAACCGTAAACAGATGCTCAGCCACGTTCAGATGTGTCAATTCAGAGCGGGTTTAGCATTCTCACAACTGGTTAATTTAATGGTATATATTATATACCATCTCAGAGAGAGCGGGATTTTGGATGAAGGTTTTGTGCATTGCGTCGACTCAACTGAATTGCCCATAGATCGTCAGCAACTGTTAGCGGTATTAAAAATCAAAGGGAAAAATATACGCATTTACGATGATATTGACTGCGATTGCGGGAAGCGTCGGAAAAAACGAGACAAGTCCGTTTATGTCGTGGGCTACCGAATGCACACCCTTACAGCGATTAACCCTAAAACCGGGCATAGCATTCCTCTGATTTCACTGTTGGCACCAGGGAATCATCATGACAGCCATTTTCTTGTGCCTTTAGTGAGATTAGGCAAAGCAATGGGTTTGGATTTAAAATTGATTACAGCCGATGAAGCCTACCATGACAAGGATGGCGCATTGTTTAAAGAAAGCGGCATTCATTTGATTAAGCCGCCGAGTTCAAAAGTTTCTCTTCCGGCGAATGTCGATTCAAGCACATTCCAAGTAATGTTTGACGATCTTTGTAATATTCCGATGAAGTATATCGGGATAGAAGAGCAAGGCCATGAATTTAAATGTGGTGCTCAACCTGGTCAATGCCTTCGTTCCGAGCTTTGTCCCCAATTTCGTCATATTGATTTTGACAACGGTTATTTTCAGCGCATTCTTTATGGCAGTGATGCCGTATCAAAGGCTTTGGATATTCGGAAAAATGGCGAACGACCTTTCAATTTGCTCAAGAAGCGTGAAGGACTTGAGCAAGTTCGCGTAAGAAGTCAATATGGTGTAGTGGTCCGAAGCACATTTACTACAATGGCTACGTTATTGTTAGAGTTAGCAGGGACACGAAAAACAAAGAAAGCAAACCAGAAACAGATAAAGCTGCCGTTAGCAGCATGATTGCCCCCGTAATTAAGAAGTAGTTGTATTAATCTTGTTCGGTCACGATTTAAGTAAATCATAAGTGAAGCTGGCTTGTAGTGGTTGCGCAAACCGAATACTCAGCTATAAAATGAACCGCCCTCACAGGAGATTTAAAGGGTTAAAAAAAAGTCGGCTGAGAACAAAAGGTAAGCGAAAATGTATAAGCCCCAAAAACCAAGCCGATTTTAAGATAGAAATCGTTTTTTAGACCGGTGAAACTACGCGGCGCGGCTAGCTTTTTAACAGGCTTTAATAGTATTTTATGACAAAAAAACACAAAAAAGTCTTTTGACACTTTGGGGTTATCTGAATTAAAAGGCTACAAATGATATTGAAATAATTCTTTTTCCATCAGCTGTTAGTTATTTGTGGGGGCACAGGACAGGTGCGTCTGAATTACAGAAGTTTTATCTGTTTTTTCCTTTTTAGTCCATTTTTCCATATGCACCCTCATTTTTTTCTTCCCGCAAAAGTGTATCATTTTCCTTTTCTTAGCGTATCCACAATATAATATGTAGGTTTTAGTCTTGACATACAACTTCAATTTCTATATACATTCTCGACAAAAAAGCGAATTCTTATCCCTTTTATCCCTTTGGATTTAAATTAGGTTTAATATGAAAATAGATAATAACATGTCTGTATCTGAAATAGATTATGCATCTATAAAAGACACTTATGCGTGTCCTTGCGATGAATCAAAAATGTATGATAAATTTTTAATGCCGGTAAAATCAAAAGGAATGTGGGTTTGGTTTGATGGACAGGAAGAACCTTATCTTGATTTGGTTCTTAATTACAGTTCTGTAAATTTTGGACATTGTTATCCACCTATTGTGAAAATTGTTAAAGAAGTAATAGAAAGGGTGGATCAAATACATTCATTTCATTCAAAAGACAAACTTGAATTGAGTGAATATCTTTCAAAAAAAGTAAGCATAGATGAAAATTATAAAGTCTATTTTAATATAGGTGGTTCTGCTGCTGTTTCTGATGCTATTCGGTTATGTCGTTATACTACCGGGAAAAAATATATGATCTCGTTTGACGGCTCATTTCATGGAGTGAGTTCTACGGCGGCTTCTGTAGCAGATGATCGATTAGTAGCAAAAGAACAATATGGTATTCCCATATCGGATTACACATTTTCAGTTCCGTTTCCAAGCAGACATAATGATGTAACAATTAGTGATTGTTTAGGAAAGATTGAAAAGTTGATCTCAGATAATGATATTGCCGGAATTATTGTTGAACCAATACAAGGGGCCGGGGGATTTATCATTCCAAAAGATTCTTTTCTTTTAGAATTAAGCAA
>JAFDEW010000365.1 GCA_019310125.1 Deltaproteobacteria bacterium
GCCTGCTCCCTTAAAGTTTTAATCAGAGAATTGCTCTGGATCAGTTTTTTCATTTGATCGGTCCCCAGCAAGAGCTCATGCAGACCCATGCGGCCCGAATATCCGGCATTGTAGCACCGGTTACAGCCCACGGGCCTGTTGAGAATCAGATCATCGGCATAAGGTATATGAACATTTTTTTCAAACGCCTCAAAAGATCCGTATTCCCGAATTAGAGCCTCATATTCACTTTTTGACGGATGATAAGATCCTTTACAATGTTTACATAAGGTGCGGACCAGACGCTGGGCAAGAATGCACAAAATAGAGTCTGCAAAATTGAACGGATCCATTCCCATGTCAAGAAGCCGGGTGATGCTTTCCGGTGCGCTGTTGGTATGGAGGGTGGAAAATACCAGATGTCCGGTTAATGAGGCCTCTATCCCTATTGTGGTTGTTTCCCTGTCTCGCATCTCACCCACCATAATAACATCCGGGTCAGACCTTAAAAATGCCCGCATGGCCGAGGCAAAGTCGAATCCGATCTTGGGCTTTACCTGCACCTGTCTCAACCCTCTCTGAGTGATTTCCACAGGGTCTTCAGCGGTCCAGATCTTGGTTTCGGTAGTATTGATATATGACAGTGCCGAATGCAAGGTTGATGTTTTGCCGGAACCGGTGGGACCGCACACAAAGATGAGGCCGTATGGCTGTGTAATTGATCCGACAAAATTCTTGAAGTTTCTGGCTGAAAAACCTATTTTATCCAGAGGAAGCGTCTCGCCGGCACCTAAGATACGCATGACAACATCTTCTACGCCCCCCTGAGTCGGAATGGTTGCCACCCGGAGTTCAATATCAAGACCGCCGTATTTTTTGAAATTGATTTTTCCGTCCTGGGGCTTGCGTCGCTCCACAATATCAAGATCGGCCATGATCTTAATACGCGACACGATGTTATCTTTAAACACGGAGGGGACCGACTCGAATACCGTACATGAACCGTCCACACGGATCCGTATCCGGGTCTTTTCCTTTTCGGGATACGGCTCTATATGGATATCCGAAGACCCCCGATGATAGGCATCGATGATAATTTTATTGACAAGCCGGACAATGGCGCTGTCTTCCTCATACAGGACGGATTCTTCACCTTCTATCTCTTGGTTTTCACTTTTAAGTTGGGAAAGTATTTCTTCCATGGAAGCGACTTCTTTTTCTTGCCGGGTGAACAACCGGATCATTTTGAGGATATCCTGTTTTAGCCCGACATTAAAACAGATGGATTTGCCTGCAAACAGAGACTTGATTTCTCCAACCTTCTGAAGATCGTAAGGATTGTCTATGGCGATAACTATTCTCTCATGCTCCTTGCGCAGCGGAACCCAGGCATAGTTACGCAGGAAAGGAACTTTCAGGCCGGCAAGCAGCTCACCGGGAATCGGGGTCGTTGCGTCATATTTTACAAACGGGACTTTATAAAACTCACTTAAGGATTTGCCGATCTCCTGTTTTGAAATATTAAGATCCGACATTAAAATCGCTTCAACAGGTTCTCTTCTTTTTCTGGCATCAGCGATCGCCGTGTCCAATTCTTTTTCGGTCAAAATACGATTTTTCAGAAGATAATCAAACTTGTTGGGTCTTGCTTTTGCCATCCGCTTCTGGTTATACAGGGCGATCCCCAGTATATGGGCCATTTCCGTAACGGACTGCTCATCGAGTTTAGAAAACGACCCTCCGTCTTTGCGGTTTATGAGCTGAATCACGCCGAGCAGAAAGTTTTTAAATATCACCGGAACCACAAGAACCTGTTTGGTGATAAACCCCGCCTTTTGATCCCAGCGCTTATCGAATTTCAGATCATGATCCACAGCGGCAAGTTCTTTTTTATTATAAACATTTTTAATGTTTATGAGCTTCTTTTTAAAAGCGGAACATCCTGCTATGCTGTTGCTGGACAACGGAATGCGAATCTCTCCGACTTCGTCTCCGGATTTGAATCTCGAAACCAGCTCCCGCTTTATGCCGTCAACCACATAAACAGTCAGCCGTTCCGCCTCAAAAAGCCCTGTGATTTCATTTTTGAGATCAACCAGGATCTCGTCCAGATTGTCGGCAGCATGTATCTTGTTGCAAATATTTTGCAGATTCTTCCGGTACGTAATCTCGGACTTGAGTCTCCGGCGGGTTAAATCCATATCATTTGAACTCATAGCTGTTTCTAACATTGTCATCCCTCGCTTTTACCCTCGACTTTCGCTCATTTAGTTTTATGTATTAGCAACACCTGTGCCAAACAGAACTTATCTTTTAAATAAGCAGAATCTCAAATCAGTGTTTTGACCCAGAAGTGCGCACAAGTTGTGGCTTTGAAATGTATTTCAGACGATATTGAGAAAAGGAGTAAAATTATCAAAACTTATGAATTGAAGAACACTGGAAGATTTGTGAAGGAGAACAACATAAAAAATGCCCAAAAAAATGTGCATCATGCACAATTTTCTGGGCATTATGATATGCGTTTGAGATAAAAAAGGTCGGGTTTTTGAATAGTTTCCATCCAGAAATTGCCCTTTTCCGCAATCTCTGTGTCAATCTGCGGAATTACTTGTGCGGCGTACCACTTGTACGCCTCCGCGTAATTCCTTGATTTGACTCGGGGCGTCCATGCCCCTCGCCCTTAAAGGCGGCTATTCAGCCGTCCAATTCTGCTATCCTGCAGAATTGTCCTTGACCTTGCGAAAAATTGCTAATTTCTGAATTGGAAACTTAATTTGTGCCCAATATAGATTAATGGATGGACACTAAATAAGAAACTCGGCAGGCTGAATTCCCAGGGTAGACGGATGTATACTTTTAACAATGTTTCTACGGAATGCGCCGGTTTGGTCGTCACGTTCAGCCAGATCCGCCACGCCGACCTTTACATAGTCTCCGTTCCCATCCGAAGCCAACAGGGCCACCATGGGTCGCGCCCCGTCTGACGTTTTATCAGTTTCCATGACCAGGGCTAATTCTCCAGTGTCCAGTTCTAAAAGTGACCCTATGGGATAGACCCCGAGCATGTTAATA
>JAFDEW010000073.1 GCA_019310125.1 Deltaproteobacteria bacterium
CCGTAACGGACATATTGCCTGTACCCATGGCGGCGAATCTCTTGCCGGTCTGATTGTCGCTCGCAAGCAAAAAATCGTTGGGCAAAAGGATATTGCTATTGTCGATTCAACGGCGCATTCACTCAAGTTTTCGGGTTTTCAGGAGATGTATTTTGAAAATAGCTTTCCTCCAGAATTCGAAATTTCTCCGGACCCGGATCTTATTAACACGCCTGTTTATGTTCATCCGGATGATCTCGCAAATGTTCCTGCTCCAGGGAAACCATTGCACGGCGAAGATTTAGAGCGGTTCATCCAAGGTATATCCTCAGAAATTGCAAAAATTTTGAGTCTTAAAAAAAGGCAGAACACATGAAATTTCAAGGAGCATGTTTAGCATCCGCCTTTTTTGTGATACTCATTGCCGCATGCCTGATGTTTCCCCGTTCCGCGGATACTGCTTTTTTGTATAAAACCTATACCATTAAATATGACAGAGGCTGGGACATATTATGTGATCCATATGTTGTGAATAAAGACGACTGGCTTTACAAACTCTTCAGACAAAAAGGGGAAATCGCAAACAAAGATTTCCCTGAATTTTTGAGGATATTCAAACGGATCAATCCGCATATTCATGATATAGACAAAATTCGTGCCGGTCAGCATATTATTATTCCATTAAAGAAGTTACCCCCGAATTCAATGCCCGGACAAACTTCAGGTGCGGTTACCATTCCCTTTGTGAACATTCCCGACATACCTGAAACCCTTAAAGCGTATTCAACAGAATATACCGTTCAAAAAGGAGATTGCATATCCATTCTTATTTCGACAAAATATGGGCCTTATGGCGAAGAACCGTTCAAACAAGGCATAAAACTGTTCAGACTAATCAATCCCGATATCAAAGATCTGAATCGAATTTATATCGGCCAGGATATCCTTATCCCGGACCCGGTTATTCTAAGCCAATCCTGGTATCACTCCCTGTTTGACCGGTCTTCAGATTATACCCGCAGTTCCGATATGAACCGCTCAATCCCGATGTCTAAAAAAATACCGGTGGTTTCCGTTTCCAAAGACAGGGAGACGCAACCGGCGACTTATTTATCAAAAGTTTCGTCTGCGTTGGATGGGAAACTCATTAATAAGGGCGTGTACTATTTTCCAAGGCCGGGCAGGGAGGATTTTGCACTGGACCTTTCCGGAACTCCTTTAATAGAATTTAAAAATGGAACCAGGATCCTTTTTTTTATGGATGATAACAATCAGGATTCTGAACTGGATAGGGTAAAAGCCTTCTGGAAGGATGTGCATATCGTTGGAATACCGCCGGACGATTCTTTAAAATCTGTGCTTGATAGTCTTTTTAATGACTTGGGCAAAGATTTTTTAAAAACCCCTTTGGCTTTTTTCGATCAAGGCGTTAAAGTTGAAGTCCGGGGGGAATGGATATTTAACGAAATTGCTGAGAAAGGAAATAGCGTTCGCCATTTTTGTGTAACGCTTATTGATCATCCGAGTGAGGGTACTCCCGAATCAATTTTGCGGTATCTGGATCAAAATAATATAGTATTAAAAGAGATTCTTACAGGTAAAAGTACTGCCGGGCAAAAATCTAATGGACCGAATCCCCGCAAATCGGCCGGAACTTTAAGCACCATTGATTCTTCAGATCAAAAAACCTTTGTTAATAATTTGATTACGGCCATGGGTTACACATATTCCCCCAATGTCAATATCTCATTTCCGTATTCCGGAGTTCAAGTAAAAACGGTTTCAAATCTTTTTACCGGAAGTGACGGAAACCCATTCCTTGTGGATTTTGGAGATCTTTACGGTGATGCGGTTTCTGCCATGGAAAAGACCGGCTTTAAAATCATTCAGATAAAAGACGATGATAATTATCCGGTGATCATACAAAAGATTCTAGACGCCATGGAGGTTCCTTATTCAAATAATCCAACGTTTCTTGCAGCCAAAAGACCTGCCATCCATAATACCGTTTTCACCGTACCCGGTTTTCTGATTTCCGGTTCAGGAAAACAAAGAATTCTTCTTTCATTTGCCACTCTGCATAATGGGATAATTCAATTTTTAACAAATCAGGGGGTCAAGATCAGTATGATCCAACCATCTAAAAAAGTTTAACTTTTCAATAAGGTCTGGTGTATGAAATAATCATATTGGTCTGAATCCATAATTTATTGAGATGTTACAAAAAGCCGCTCAACATATTATTAATGAGGTTAAAGAATGAAAACATACGGGTTTCGCTGGACAGTATCTTTAATTTTTATATTCGGGAGTGTTTCGTGTGCAGGAAATCTGGAAATGCAGAAAAAACAGGCCAAAGCTTCAAGGAATTTGGGTGAAGCATATTACCGGCAGGGAAATTATCCTGAAGCGTTAGGAGAATTTCTTAAATCAGAAACCATTTATCCCGGCGATCCTTTTCTTCAAAACGACCTGGGACTCACTTACATGGCCATGAAGCAGATGGATCTTGCCGTCAAACACTTCAAAAAAGCCATTGAAATTAAACCCGATTACGCTCCGGCCATAAATAATTTAGGAAACGCTTATCTGAACAAAAAAGAATGGGATACTGCCATTAGGTATTTTAAGGAGGTTACCGAAAACCTTCTGTATGCGACGCCTCATTTTCCGCTTTCCAATATGGGATGGGCCTACTACAACAAAAAAGAGTATGCACTTGCTGAAAAGTTTTATCTCAAGGCCCTTGAAATCGATCCGAAATTTATCAATGCGCTGGCCGGTCTGGGTAAGACGTATACGGCCATGGGCAGGGGGTCGGAGGCCGTGGCCACACTTGAAAAAGCAGTTAAAGATTATCCGCGGTTAGGACAATTATATTTGGAATTGGCCAGGGCTTATACCGTGTCGGGTGAATATAAAAAAGCTCTGGACGCTTATGAGAAAGCCGTTGAATTTGCTCCGGGCAGCGCTCTTGCCCGAGAAGCGGAAACCGAGGCTCAAAAAATAAGGAAATAGCGATAAGAAAAAAATTAATAATCAGCTTTTATCTCGCGTTTTTCAAGCTGAACGATCCTGGGCGTAATAAATATCAGCAACTCGTCCAGTTGGTTCTCTTTGGAGTCTGTTTTAAAGAGCCAGCCCAGAACCGGTATTCTCATGAGTCCCGGGATCCCACTCTGGCCGGTATCTTTTCTTGATTTCCTGATGCCGCCGATAATCACCGTATCGCCGTCATTGACCAAAAGTTCGGTATTGGCTTCCTTGGTGGTAAATGATGGATCACCTAAAATTATCGCACCGACTTCATTATTTTTTACTGAAATTTACATTGAAACACGGTCGTCAGGGGTCGTCGAGTGTTAACACTTTGGGGGAAGAGATTATCTTAACCTGCCCCTCACTTTCAGCCGCCGCTATGGTAGCGTTCAACGTCCATGGCGTGCCGGTCAGCTTGCTGAAATTAATTCCCAGACTTCCAAGGCTGGATGTCGGCGGATTGGTTGCTTCAAAAGAAAAATCTCGAATATATTTGTTGCCGGTCGGACCATAAGTTCCTGACAGAGAGACGCCAAGCTCCCTTGAAAAATTATTGCTGGCTTCGACAATTCTGGCTTCAATGAGAACCTGTGGGGTTACCCGGTCGAGTTTTTGAACAATTTCCTTGGCTCGGTTAATGGATCGCGCGACATCCGACATGACAATCATGTTGTTGGTTTTATCAACGGTGATTCCGGCTTCCTCACGATCTGGATTGAATTTGCTATTTCCCTCTGATCCTCCATCTGCTGTAAGATGTTTAGCGATTTCTGCGGCATCCACATAGCTGACACTCATAAATGCAGTAATCAGATCTTCCTGATTTTCGGCTTCCCGCTGTGCCGCCAACTTTTCTTTTCTTTCTTTTTCTTCCTTTGCCAGAGTATTCAGCGTGGCAACCCGTATTATGCCTTCTTCAGATACCATACCCAGCTTGTTCATCTTCAGGACCAGAGTCAGAACCTGGTCCCATGGAATGGGTTTTTCAAGACTCAGTGTGACCTCTCCGGTTACATCCTTGTCAATGGCAAAATTTTCTTTGCTGATTTCTCGTATGATGCGAAATACGTTTTTAATATTGGTTCTAAAAAAATCGACCGCGATCTTTTCCCCAACATATTTCTTTTTAGTTTCGGTCCGATAAAAATCCAGAGATTGGCTGATTCCTGTATATTCATCAACGGTTTTTTGGTTCTCAATATCATAGGCAGAACCCAAAGCGGCTTCTTGTGATACTGACCGGGTTAATTCAGAACCGTGGGGAGTCGTATGCTTTACTTGAGGAGCTTCAACATGGGTTATTTCATTGCCGGCTTTTTCCTGGTTTGCGACCGTATCGGCAACCGGCTGAGTCATAACCTTTTTCCATAATGGAAGGTTGGCTTTATCAAGGGGCTTGGGCGATATTGAAGAAGCTTCGAAATGGAGCAACAGAAGATCATCGGTCTGTTCCACAAAATAGGGTACGGATTCTCGTAATTCAATAGTAACCAGAGAGGTGTCTTTCATGGTTGGTGTCTGAACCGGTGTTATACGGTCAACAGCGCTTTGAAACCGTGTGGTAATTAATGGGCGCTGGCGATATTCCGGAAGCCTTGTGTTATAAAGATTGAGCTGCAGCTTTTTATCATGGATTTTTTTTAATTGGTATTGGACCGGCGTTGTGGTTCCGATAATAATTGTGGATTTGCCGCCTTCTTCATCTGAGAAATCTATCCGGTTAATCCAGGCAGGGGTGTGTTTTTTAATTTGAGGTTCAACAATTTTATTGACGGTGGTGTTCGCACCTAATTTTTCCTGTTCAGACGGGGCCGGCTGTGCCTTGGTGGTTTTCGATTCATGGCCCGATTTTTCTTTTTTCTCTACTTCCGAATCGGTAGGAACTGAAATTCCAGATTTATTTTTAAATGTTATTTTAAGGCCCGTATCTTCTCTGGCGACTTCATAAGAAACGTCTTCTTTTAATAATATTTCAACCCGGGATGTATATCCCTGGGTTGTTAATTCAGACGCTTTGATTGAACTCACGATGTCACTGTCCGGCACATAGTTCGTATTGATATCGCCCAGATGGGTTTCAGGAAAATAAAGTAAAACGCCTAGAGGGAAAGGTTGTTTGACCGAAGTATAGGTAAGCAGCCGGTTTCCTCTAATCCATATTGTAGACGATTGTGAATCTTCGCTTAGACGTATATCGATGATACGCTTGGACTCAACGGATTGTCCGGCATCCTTTTTTGTTTCTTTAACTGCCATGGTGTTTGAAGCACAGCCAGACAAAACGATCATCAACATTCCCAAAAAGAAGATGCCCGCTCCAATCCTTGACAATTTCCTGACCTTACCATTCATGTTATTCTTCTCCAGGAGGTTTTAATTTTATCTCTCTTTTATGGACAGAAATTTTGCCGTAAATATCTTCGACCTCTTCTTCAACAATAATCCTGTCCGATAATATTTTTGCTACCTTGCCTGAGTGTGTCCCGATGTACGTACCTTTCTTTATTACATACCCCTTTCCAGAATCCTCTTCAACCAAAGCTTTGTTTCCGCTTTGAGCGCGCAATATTGCAACAAGTTTAAGCTGGCTTAAATCGAGTTTTTCAAGGGGGGTGAGTGGTTTACGCCGAACGGCTTTTCTATGATTAACCGGTAAGTTCACAGGTTTTTCTTTGATTAATGGTGCAAACGGATCAAGTTTTCCTTCGGGGTTGTACAAATCGCTTATTTTCGGTGGTTCAATTTTTTCAGTTATCGTGGATACTGAAGCAACCCGTTTTTCTTTTGCCACATCAAGTTTTATCGTTGAAACGTCAGGTGCAACTTTTAAGATGGGCTTAGCGGTTTCTTGTATGGGTCCAGGTTTTGGGATCTCAGTCTTTTTGGGCGGTTGAGATTTTGATTCCTCCTTTTTGACAATAATGATCTTTTGGGTAATCTTTTTGGCTTGTTGGGGCGGTTCAGCTTTTTGATCACAACCAATCAGGAGGAAAAAGAAACAGATAAGCAAGATGAAACTGCGCATTATGAAAATTATTTTATCCATGAGTTGTTGCTGTTTTTTATTTTCTTTTTTTCGAGGCCTGTTTGGATTTCGTTTCCACAAACCTATAAGTCACAGCAGTGCATGATGTTCTAAGCTCACCGCTCCCTTTTGCTGCGATCATTTTAATATTATCTACATTGACAATCCGATGCAATCGTGCAACCTTGTCGAAAAAAAGGGCGGTTTTATGGTAGTTACCCGTAACTATTATGGATACAGGAATTTCAGCATAAAATTCTTTGATTTGTTCTCCTCTGGGTTCAAATAGCAAAAATTCCAGGCCGGCATCCCGACCGGATTGGGAAATGCTTGACAGCAGAGAAGGAATTTCTTTTTTTTCGGGAAGTTTTTTCACTGCCGTTTTAAATTCCGTTTCTGCTTTTTCCAACTTATTCTGAAAATGTTTAAGCTGTCTCGCCTTTGCTTTTGCCCTGACAACTCTTGTTTCCAAAGTGTCTTGTTCAGTTTTTAATTCATCAATTTTATTAATTTTAGGCTGATAAGAAAAATAAAAAAAGGGTCCAAAAAGCACAGATAAAATCCCAAAACATATCAAAAATCTGTAAAGTTTTGAAAGCTTTCCGATTTTATCGATTTTTTCTAAGAACAACCTCGTATATTTGGAAATATCAATCTTTTTCATTGTTTTTTTAGCTATATCCGGAGCAATTTTTAGTTTTTACTTCCCGGTTTTTTTAAAGAAACTTTTTTGCAATTAATGTCGAAGCTCTTTAGATTTAATTTAGCTGTTTTTTGTTGTTTAAGGGTTTTCAGGTTTACATTTTTATAAAGTTTT
Organism: Deltaproteobacteria bacterium; assembly: GCA_019310125.1. Lineage (GTDB taxonomy): Bacteria > Desulfobacterota > Desulfobacteria > Desulfobacterales > UBA11574 > S5133MH16. The sequence continues at coordinate 6,861 of JAFDEW010000073.1, forward strand.
GAACGTTCTAAACGGGTCATAAAATCGGCTACCGTTTTATTATCCATGGCAATTCCTTTGATGCCGATGTTGTTTCCTTTTGCTTCAAAATTGGTGAACCATAATCGCTTAACCGATGTGTTATCTTTGTCTGACAATGAATCCGACCCGGAGGAATTTAACGTGTGCTCGGCAACCAGCTTTGTCATGTTGTCCAGCAGAAAGACGGCATCATTCCGTTTTGTCTCAAGATTCTTGATAACTTTTGTCTTGTTTTCTAGATTGTTAAAGGCTTTTTTTATTCTATCCACTTCTTTGGCTTGGTTTTCAAATTTGGCCAACATGGTTTTATTTTCTGCTATCGTTGTATTTAAACTATCAATTCTTTTTTGCAACCTCATATTATAGAAAAGCAAAATGGCAAAAACAACTAATAAAGAGAGGGAAAATATACCGATTTGTTTGCGAATGTTCTCTTTTTTACGTGCTGCTCGATAAGGCAGAAGATTGATTCGTATCATTTATCACCAATTTTTCTTATTGCAAGCCCCATACATATTGCAGCCTGGGGAGCTATCTGCTCGAGATAAGAAGAATCAAAACGGTCACTGTTGATGGAAAAATTTTGGAAAGGATTTATAATTTCGACGTCGGTTGATGTTTCCACAGCCAGAAGCTGGCGAAACTCCTTAATGTTGGCGCCACCGCCGCTAAGAATAATCTTTGTTATTTGATCTTCAGGAAATGTAGAGTAAAAGAAATCAAGAGCGCGTTTTATTTCAGTGCACCAGGCGGTTACCGCTGATGAAATGATGCTGCTCAGATCTTCAGGGGGAATTATCTCTGATTGTCCGCCATGTTTAATCTCTTCGGCTTCCGCTAAAGAACACTCTACAAGGGAAGCGATTTTTTCGTTTATTTGTCCGCATCCAAGCGATACATCACGCATGAATACAGAAGAATTATCTTTCAGGATATTTAATGATGTCTTGCTGGCTCCGATATCAATAAGGGCAATATTTTCATCTCCCGGATTATAACTAAATTCAAAGATATTTTGGAGAGCAAACGCATCAACATCTATTACGCAGAGGTTAAGCCCGGTCATCTGGACCAGATTGATATATTCGTTAATCATTTCCTTTTTGGCTGCAACCAGAAGAACACTCATCTGATTTGGGTTGTGTTCGCTTTCCCCTAGTATTTGAAAATCCAGATTAACATCGCTAATATCAAAGGGAATATACTGTTCCGCTTCAAAATGGATCGTCTCCTGCAGCTCATCTTCCGTCATGCTCTGAACATTGATCTTTTTGACAATTACCGAATATCCTCCGATGGAGATGGCAACATTCTTTTCTTTCAGTTTTGCTTTTGCGTAAAGTTCACGGATAGATTTAGAAACAGTTTCAGGATCTTTAACCGTACCTTCTTCTATTAATCCCGGTTCAATATCAATTGTGTGGAAACTTTTAAAGATCTGAGTTGTTTTTTTATCAACTACTTCAGCAATCTTTATAGTTCTGGAACCGATATCAAGGCCGACAAGATGAGTTTTTTTTCCAAAAATCATGATATGCTATTCATCGCCGAATATTTTGTTTTTGTCAGAAAGGTCGAAACCAAGGGCCAGAATAATTTTTCGTTGAGTTTCCAGGCGGCACGGCATGCCTTTTTCTATGCGTGCAATCGTTATAGGAGATACGTTTGCATTTCTGGCAAGTTCGGTCTTGCTCATCAGTAAAGACTCTCTAATTTTCTTTACAGAATTTCCTTTCATTCAATAGCCCTTATACAAAATAAAACATGATAAGTAAATTTGTAATATAGACAACAGGTAAAATTTATTAATAAATTTGAATCATAAATGATATTACCTTAAATTATAGTCAAGTTCAAGGACTTTTATATATAATTATAGATAAATTTAAATTAATTTGTTTATTTTGTGGTTTGGTTGATAAAGTTACTATATATAGTATGGTATGAAAAGCTCAAAATATATGCAATATAACAATTCTGTCAAAACACCTGTTCAGGTCCCCTATGCCTGATGGGGTGTGAATCACGGCTGTTGGCAATATGAAAATTCATGTTCGTCTGCGTTACGTATTTAGCTTTGGGGAAAAGGTGTCAGGTTTCAGGTGTCAGGGTCGAGAAACTTGAAGAGCTGAAACCTGAACACTGACACCTTACGATTGAACTCAATAACCAACAATCAAAATATTGATATCAAATATATCCGTTCCGAAAAATTACTCTTATCTATGAATATCCATTCATCAGAAGAAAAAGTCAAACCGTTTAGACTCGTCAAATACTTTACCTTTACAAGCCTTACGGTAATATTTATTGGAACATTGCTCCTCTCTTTACTCAACACGCACCTGGCAAGGACCATGCAGCAGGAAAAAAGTGAAGAGTACGCTCATCTTCTGATAGAAAATTTGAACCATCAGGTCTTTTTACAGTTCATAATCCCTGTTGCACTGAAATTTGGCAAGATCCAGCTCAGCAACAAAAAACAGTTTGAACGTATGGACAAAGTGGTCAGAAGCACCCTTCACAGCTTCAAGATCGATATGGTCAACATTTACGATGTAAGTAATACAATTTCTTACAGCTTCGATTCATCGGTAATTGGCCAAGAAGATGCCGGAGGTCAAGGCTATCAGGATGCACTTTCAGGCAACTCGACCTCAAAACTTTTTCAAAGGGGCAATTGGTTCGAGATATTATTAGGATTTCCGCAACACAGCAAATTAATTACTTTTGCACCGCTACGCGCAGAGCAGCCGCTTTCACGTATTTCCGGTCCGGTGCTTGGTGTTGTTGAAATAATCCAGGACTTAACGGAAGATTACAAAGCGATTTTCAGCTTCCAGATAAGAATTGTTAGTACCTGCACTGTGGTTATGGGGGCTCTTTTTTTAGTGCTTTTGTTTGTCGTCAAAAGAGGCGAGGCTATAATTGAAAAGCGCGCTTTGGAAAGGATACGGCTGAAAGAACAGTTAAGTCGAGCAGAACATTTGTCTTCCCTGGGTGAAATGGTGGCGGGAATCTCTCATGAAATTCGTAATCCGCTGGGTATTATAATGAGTTCCTCCGAACTTTTAAAGAAAAAGATGGCCGGCTACGATCCTTCAAATCCCATCCCAAACATAATCATTGAAGAATCTTCCAGATTAAATAATATCATAACAGACTTTTTGAATTTCGCGAAACCCAGAAACCCAAATTTGGTGCCGTGTAAACTTGAAGATGTTATTGAAAAAAACATAACCTTTCTTGAATCACAGATTGAAGAACAAGGATATACGGTTGATAAACATTGTGATAATAACCTTCCGGAAATAACCGCCGATCCTGATATGCTGTATCAGGCATTTTTGAATATTTTAATCAATGCCATGCAGGCAATGCCGCAAGGCGGCAAAATTAGCATACAAATCTGTTCGAGTGGTAATTCTGTGGAAATATTTCTTGAAGATCAAGGGGAAGGTATCGCAGAAGATATTTTGGAAAAAATATGGGATCCTTTTTTTACGACCAAGTCAAAAGGGACTGGACTGGGACTTGGTATTGTTAAAAACATTATCGAATCTCACGACGGAAGCGTCCAGATTGTCAACGGATCGCAATCCGGTGCCAGAGTGACCGTAAAAATACCCATAGAGCAGGGAGTATAGTTATGGAGACGGTCCTGATCGTAGATGATGAAAAAAATTATCCGCTTATATTAGGTGCGGTTCTCGAAGAAGAAGGTTTTGAGACCTTTTCCGCCAACAGTGGGCCTGAGGCCCTTGAGCTACTGAAAAATACCGATGTAGACCTGGTTCTCACCGATATGAAAATGCCTTCCATGGACGGTATTGAACTTTTGGAAAGAATCAAGACCAAAGATGAAGAGCTTCCGGTTATTATGATGACGGCTCACGGTACAGTGGATAAGGCCGTGGAGGCTATGCAGAAAGGCGCTTACAGCTATATCCTCAAACCTTTCGACAACGACAGGTTGATTCTTTATGTGAACAAAGCCATTTCCATGTATCGGGTGATCAAAGAGAACCGGCGACTGAGGAATGCTGCGGAATTGCAATATAGTTTCGGAAACATCATCGGGAAAAGCAAGGTGATGCAGGATGTTTTCGATACTATTCGGAAAGTCGCGCCCACCACAACGACTGTTTTGATTGAAGGTGAAAGCGGCACTGGAAAGGAGCTGGTCGCAAAATCCATTCATTTTAACAGCTTGCGGCGCGATAAGCCCTTTATTGCTGTGAATTGCAGCGCACTTGCCGAGACCCTCCTTGAGAGCGAACTTTTTGGCCATGAAAAAGGGGCGTTCACCGGGGCCGTGGCTATGAAGAAAGGCCGTTTTGAACTGGCCGACGGCGGGACCCTGTTTCTTGATGAAATTGGCGAACTTTCACAAAACCTACAGGTAAAACTGTTACGGGTGCTTCAGGAAAAGATTTTTGAAAGGGTTGGAGGGGTTAAGTCGATATCGGTCGATATTCGTATTGTTGCCGCAACAAACAAAAATCTCAAAGAAGAGATGGAACAGGGAAGATTCAGAGAAGACCTCTATTATCGATTAAATGTGGTCCATATGGTCCTCCCCCTTTTAAGGGAGCGTCAGGAGGATATCCTTCCGCTTGTGGAGCATGTTATAAATAAATATAGAGAGGAACGAAAATCTGCAGATCCTGTAACCGGTCTCGATCAGGAAGTCGAACGTCTTTTTTATGATTATAGTTGGCCCGGTAATGTCCGTGAACTCGAAAATGTTATTGAACGGGCGATGATTATGTGTCAAAGCAGCAACATCAAAATATCAGACCTTCCCAAAGAATTTAAGGAAAATGTTTACAATACGTTGCACATTGAAGGAATACCTGCAAATGCAAAATTAGATAACGTTCTTACAATGATAGAGAAAAGAATGATCATTAGAGCGTTGAAATTGACAAACAACGTTCAATCTCAGGCTGCAGGATTACTCGGCATTGGTAAAAGCGGACTCAACTGGAAGCTTAAAAAATTTAAATTGAGTACAGATTCAAAGCAATAATTCGTAACGTTCGATAAGTTCTGGTGTATTAAATGATCATATTGACCCGACTCCATAATTTATTAGGATGTTACATTAATCCGGGCTAACTTGCCAAGATATTTACTAAAAGTGAATCGGTTATATTATGGTTGACAGGCTGGTACGGTTTGGGGTTAAAAATTTGAACAAAGATGGATTTGTATTATTCTTTTTTATATTAATTGGTTATATGGTTTAGTTTTAATTGGGTTCAAAAATTTGAACCGCGAGGATTTAAAACTAAATTTAGTTATATTAATATGTTATATGAAATATCTATAAAGATGGTTCAAAAATATGAACGATTTAGGTTTTTCAGGAAGTTGTAATGGACAAAACAGAAAGGATCATTTTAAATAGTTTTTAGCGTAACCCAATAGAATTTATTCATTATTCGAAATATCAAGAAATTAGCGGGCCAAATGCCATGTTTTGGCAAACAAATTGCATAACTAATTTTCAACCTAATAATTTTTTCATCTGTTTTCTTCCTTAATGACTAATCGGAATACTTCCGATTAGTCATTTTTTTTGAAATATACCTACCCCGTTACCCTTTCCTTTACAAGCTCAATATACATGGAGTCCGAATGATCAGATATGATCTGCTTAAAGGCGGTTGTGCTCTTATCCTGATCGCCCATGGCGGCATAAAGCTCTCCCAGGTTGAAAAGAGCCTCGTCTTTGATTTTATAATTAGGATCCGAAGCAATGATTTCAAAATATTTGGCTGCGGTTTTAAAATCTTTTTTTGACAGGTAAGCATAACCCAATCCGTTTAAAATTAGATCTTTAATAAACAGTTCGTGATTAAAATTTATTAGGGATTTATTGTAAAGTTCTATGGCCTTGTCATAATCTTTGGCGGCGTAACATATATTGGCATAAATAAAACCCGCCAGTTTGCCCCCGGCTCTGTTTGAATATTTATCCATAACACGCTGCAAATCATTTTCCACATCAAGAAAGGCTTTTTCCGGAGTGCTATTTTTCAATTCTGTCTGGTAGTTGATGATTCCCTGCTGAAGCAAAGCAAAGGCTTTATCTTCGGATTTTTTTGTAAAGTACACTATTCCTATAATGACAATAATAACGGCAATCATAACCCCTAACGCGCTTAAAAAAATAAGCTTATATTCAGAGATCCATCCAAATACTTTTGTCCAGAAGCTTATAAACTCATCAGGTTCATTCAGGTCTCTTTTCCGGGATCGGGACACCTTTTTTTTCGCCATGATTCCTCCAATATTTTTTTATTCTTTGCCATCCTTGTTCCGGGATGTTTGCTCCTATTACCTGACACACCTCATAACCACATGCTGATCCGAGGTTGCCGCATTGTTCAAGACCATAGCCGTTAACCAGTCCAAACAGAAAACCCGATGCCCATAGGTCTCCGGCTCCTGTGGTATCAACAGCAGTGTCGGTGACCATGGGGTCAATTTTTATAATTTTACCCCCATGGGCAATGTAACTTCCCCGTTCTCCCACCTTAAGTGCCGCGATAAGTGTGTGTTCCGAAAGAGCGCCGGCTGCTTTTATTTCATCCGAATATCCTGTAAATGCCAGTGCTTCATCCTCATTGGCAATCAGAATATCAACAAAATCTTTTACAATTTTTTTCAAAAGGACTTTGGACTCCTCAACAACTGTAAAACTGGCAAGGTCGAGAGATACCAGTGCTCCGGCCTCTTTTGCGGCAGTTAAGGCGGCGAGTATCAGATCCTCGTTAAAAAGAAGATACCCTTCGATATGTACAATTGCCGCATTCTCAAAGCATTCTTTAGTAATTTCTTCGGGTTGTGTTTCTGAAGACGCGCCAAGGAATGTAAACATGGAACGTTGTGCATCGTGCGTGATAATGGAAAGGACTCTTCCTGTGAATGAAGATGATGTAAAAAGCACCGGGTCGACATTGTTTTTTCTTAAATTTGTTTCAAAAAATCCACCTATTTTACCTTTGCCTCTTTTGCCGACAAAGCGGGCATGTCCACCGAGTTTGCCAATACCTATAACCGTATTACAGGCAGAACCCCCCGGAACCATAGTGGGGTTCTTGGATGCTTGTGACATTGTCAACTCTATGAACTCTTTGTCAACATACTTCATCCCGCCCTTTATCGCACCGGTTTTCTGCAAAAATTCATCGTCTTCACGGGCAAGTATATCCACAAGAGCCGATCCAACTCCCACAACGAGCTTTCTGTGCTTAAATTTCTGACCGATAAACATTATTTTATCTTTTATATGAACTTAAGGGCTTCGCCCCAATTGGAATAGTGGCCCCGGTGAAATAGATAAAAAGTTTCACTGGGTAAAAATAATGGAGTAATGGAATGATGGGTTTGAAGGAGTTTTTTACCATTAAAATGGTTTATTTTCGCCCTTATCCCCAGCATTCCATGCTTCCATTCGTATGGCATAATTAGATCTTTATTAAAAGACTAATTTTTTATAATAGGTTATAGAATTTCCGAGACGCTAACTCAGCTTATCCATAGTATTTTTGAATGATCAATAAATCGGAAATGTTACCAGACAAGAGAGTTATGGATCCACCCCTTGTCTCCATCAGCATGCTGACCGTAAATCCAGCTCCCTTTCCGTTTTATAACCTTAAACGGAATTCCCTTTTCAACCGTGAACAGTATCGCAGAACCGTTAGTCGGACCGGATCGAATATTGCATCTTTCTTTTTTTGTAATAATCGATGGAATGTTACGGACAAGCGATTTGTGAATCCAGCCCTCATCTCCCTCAAAATCTCGAAATTGATACCATTGACCGGACTTTTTTATAACATCCAGGGGGTGGTATTCCTCGATTTCCCATAAGACGTCATAATTTTCTCCGGGTCCGGAACGTACATTGGCTACCGAAACCGAAACGGCCAATCGTTCAGCCCAAGCCGCGCTGCTGAATACCAACAGCAGAATCATTATTATCACTGCACAGGGTTTCATTTTTAACCTTGCACTTTCGCAGATTTTTTCAAGACTGTCTTTTTGGATACAACAATTGAACTATCATTGAACAAAAAGTCAATGGAATTCTTTATCAGGAATTCGGAAGATACAGGTTACAGAAACATAAACCTGCGTTTTCGGCTGTCGAGTCGTTCAACTCCTTCTTCCCTTGCTTCCTGCAAGGCCGCTTTATAATCCTTTTGTGAAAGGTAATCGGAAAGTTCCTCTATTTCTGCAGCTCTGCCGCAGGGCCTATACTGGGGCATTATATTTACGTAAGTGTTGGATGAAATTTTATTTGCAATAAATCTCATTAGTTCACGTGTCCCCGCAAGTCCATGGGGTAGAACAAGATGTCTTACCAAAAGCCCCCGCCGGGCGATACCCGATTCATCGGTAATAAGATCACCGACCTGGCGATGCATCTCAATAAGCGCTTTTCGGGCCACCTCCGGGTAATTTTCGGCGTCGCAAAGGGTTTTTGCAATTTCAGGATCCCAGAATTTGAAATCCGGCATATAGATATCAAATACCCCTTCAAGCAGTTTCAGGGTTTCAACACGGTCGTATCCCCCCGTGTTATAAACCAGGGGCACCGAAAGACCGTTATCGACCGCTATTTGTACGGCGGAAAGAATCTGGGGCACGACATGGGATGGGGTAACGAAATTGATGTTGTGGCATCCGGCCTTTTGTAAATGCAGCATCATACCGGCGAGCTTTTCATTGGATGTCTGTTCACCATGCCCCAGGTGGCTGATGTCGTAATTCTGGCAGAAGATGCACAACAGGTTGCAGTGGGTAAAAAAAATCGTGCCGGAACCATGGGTGCCGACCAGAGGGTCCTCTTCTCCAAAATGAGAATTAAAACTTGAAACATATGCTTTTTCACCTGTTTTGCATATACCGATTTCACCGGACAGACGATCTACCTTGCATGTTCTGGGACAAAGGGTGCAGGACTTCAAAATTTCATACGCTTTTTCAATCTTTTCCGAAAGCAATCCCTTTTTAAAAGTTTCGATATAGGCTGGTTTAAAAAGCGGCATATATTTAGGTTCCTGCTGGGATGATTAAAATTGCCCATAATATGGTTTTAAAAAATATTCCATATTTATTTTGCCCTGAAAAACCTGGTCCTTCCCCGCGATGCGGGATCTTCGATGGGCCATGCCTGTCCCGCATTGCGGGAGTTAGAGATAGATGGCTTTGCCTTGGAGTTTTGTGTCTAAAATCACAAATCCCAAGCACCAAATTACAAATTCAAAACCGGTTCAACGCGCAGGGCAGGTGCTTGCGCCGCGTGAGCGATTGTTTTTTTGTTTGGGATTTTGAATTTCGGTCACGCGCAGCGCAGGCGCTTGCGCCGCGTGTTGTTATTTGGAATTTCAATAAGTCAATGAACTTTTAATAAAGCAAATCCCCTCTGGGCCAGGATTCTTTACTCCTTCCCGTATGTCTGGTGTAAGGTGCCAGCGCCTCTGTTCATCATTCCTGACACCTGACACCTTAAGCCAGCAGAAGGGTTCCCCCCTGATATATACAAAAAGCAACACTCCACGCAAGAGATGTACTGTAAACAACGCTGAAAATCATCCATTTAAACGAACCGGTTTCACGTCTGATGGCAGCTACCGTTGCCAGACACGGCATATATAACAGAACAAAAACCATCATTGCGAGAGCGCCGAGAGGTGTCATGCCCGAAGATAACAGTGCGTTTTTGAGTGCTGAGGAATCGCCTGTTTCATCCGCAACATAAAGTATTCCCATGGTACTTACAACGATTTCTTTGGCAACAAAACCGGTAAGAAGGGCTATACTGCCCCGCCAGTCGATGCCGATAGGTGCAAACACGGGTGCAAGCACTTTCCCTATCCTGCCCATAAAAGATTTTTCAGCTTTTTCAGCCTTTTTTGCTTTTATAAGTTCTGCAACCTCAATGTCTAGTTGCTTTGCGAGGAGCTTTTTGTCGGATTCACGGGCAGTTTCAATCTCGGCACGATAGGATGCTTTGACCTCTGCGATTTTTGAGTTATAGTCCAATGAGTATGATATGTTATTAGGAAATGCCGACAGTGTCCATACCACAACCGAACCCACGAGGATAACGCCTCCCATCTTTTTTAAAAAGATCTTGCCCCGATCCCACATATGAATCAACAGGCTTTTTATCATAGGGGCTCTATAGGGCGGAAGTTCCATGACAAACGGTGCGTCAGCGCCTCTTAAAAGGGTGGATCGGAACAGGCGACCGGTGACAATGGAAAGTATAATTCCTGCCAGGTATATGCCGAAGATAACAGTCCCGGCCCTGGCGCCAAAGAACGCACCCGCAAGTACAATATAAACCGGCAATTTTGCCGAGCATGACATAAATGGGGTGATAAGAATCGTGAGCGTGCGGTCTTTTTCACTTTCAAGGGTTCGGGACGCCATAATGGCCGGAACATTGCACCCGAAACCCATCAACATAGGAATGAAGGATTTGCCGTGAAGTCCGATAAGGTGCATGATCTTGTCCATCAGAAAGGCCGCTCTGGACATGTATCCTGTATCTTCAAAAAGTGCGATACAGAAAAAAAGAATTAAAATATTCGGCAGAAAGATGGCAACGCTCCCAACCCCTGCGATGACTCCATTCAAAAGGAAATCCTTAAAAAGAGTGTTCGGAAGAACATGGGCCAAGGATTTTGAAACAAAGGTAACCCCCATGTCGATCCATTCCATGGGGTAGGCTCCCAGAGAAAACGTTAGCTGGAACATGGCCCAGATAAAAAAAATAAAGATCGGGAATCCCAGAAATCGGTTGGTAAGAACCAGATCAATGTTGCGTGAAATATCGATACGCTGTTTTGTAGAGGTTGTAAGTACTTCTTTGATGATTCCGGCGATAAATCCGTAACGCTCGTCCGTCATTACAATTTCCGGATCGTCATCGAAACGGTCCACGAGAAAGTTCCGATGTGTCTGGGCTTGTTGTAGAATCTCCCGGCTGTTTTCTCCGGCTTTGTTGAGGACACGCTTCTTTACGATTTTGTCGTCTTCCAAGAGTTTTATGGCTGTCCATCGGGTATTGTAAGGAATTGACCCTTGCGTCCAGTTTTCGAGAAAGGACTTTAGACTGGAAATCGAATTTTCAATATCTTTGCTGTAGTTGACTCTCCGTTTTTGAGGGATTTCATAACTCGATTCTGCCAGTTCTATGGCTTTTTCCAGAAGGGTATCAATGCCCTGGTTTTTATTTCCAACGGTAAAAACCACAGGCACATCCAGAAGTTCAGAAAGTTTTTTATCATCAATTTTGAATCCCCGTGATCGGGAGACGTCTGCCATGTTTAGAGCGAACAGCACCTTGCAATCTATCTCTCTAAACTGGGTTGCCAGATAAAGGCTTCGTTCCAGGTTGGATGCGTCGATGATATCAATCACAACATCCGGACGTTCTTCCAGAACAAAGTCACGGGCAATAATCTCTTCTATGGTAAAGGGTGTTAAACTGTAGGTTCCGGGAAGATCTATAATTTTTAAATCATATCCGAATTTTTTGACGTTGCCTTCTTTTTTTTCAACAGTTACCCCCGGCCAGTTTCCGACCTTCTGTCGAGTGCCGGTCATATTATTAAATATTGTGGTTTTGCCTGAATTAGGATTGCCTGCCAGGGCTATTGAAAGGTGTTTTTGATTCATTACGGATTATCTGAATGCGATGTTTTTTTCAAAATTGATACTTCTATTTGACATTATCAACAGTAAT